>JBDTYU010000328.1:0-22582 GCA_040005535.1 Ginsengibacter sp.
TGCCAAAAAAAAGAATCATGTATTATCTTACTTCTTCTTTTTACAATTATCTAAAATGATACCTGGGTAAATAAATTTAAGGTTTAGTTTGCCATTTATAAGAATCTAAATTAGAAAAATGTTGAGTATAAGATATCGTCTTATTGTGATGAATTTTTTGGAGTTTTTTGTATGGGGGTCATGGCTTATCTCACTTGGTGGTTACATGTTCAGCCAATTGCATGCGACGGGCAGCCAGATCGGCGCTACTTATGCAACAATGGGGATTGCGTCATTATTTATGCCTGCGCTTTTAGGGATTGTAGCAGACAGATGGATAAATGCTGAAAGAGTTTTAGGCTCCTGTCATATTATTGGTGCATGTTTATTATTTCTTGCATCAAAAGTAGGTGAGCCAAATAGTATGTACTGGATTATGTTAGTAAATGCAATGATGTTTATGCCAACTATCGCACTTAATAATACAGTTTCGTACATTGTTTTGGAGCAAAAGGGATTTGATATTGTAAAAGATTTTCCTCCCATAAGAGTATGGGGGACTGTTGGTTTTATATGTGCAATGTGGCTGGTAGATTTATGCGGCTGGACACAAAGCCCTGTTCAATTTATAGTGAGTGGTACTGCTTCATTAGTGTTGGGTATTTATTCTTTTACGATGCCGCAATGTAAACCAGCAAGGGTATCACAAAAGCGTTCATGGGCCTCTACTTTCGGACTGGATGCTTTTGTATTATTTAAGCAAAGAAAAATGGTGATATTTTTTTTATTTGCTATGCTGTTAGGCGCTGCTTTACAAATAACCAATGCTTTTGGTAAACCTTTCTTAGATGACTTTGGTAAAATTGAACAATACAAAAATTCATTTGCGGTATCACATCCAAGCGTTCTTATTTCGATTTCACAGATTTCTGAAACTTTATTTATTCTTACCATTCCTTTTTTCTTACGAAAGTTTGGTATAAAAAAAGTAATGCTGATGAGTATGCTTGCATGGTTTTTTCGTTTTGGATTATTTGGAATTGGCAATCCTGGAAATTTATTATTCCTCCTTGTTTTTTCAATGATAATTTATGGGATGGCATTTGACTTCTTTAATATTTCAGGTTCTTTATTTGTAGAAAAGGAAGCAGATGTAAAAATAAGAGCCAGCGCTCAGGGCTTATTTATGCTTATGACCAACGGCATCGGAGCATTTCTTGGAGGTATGCTAAGTGGATGGGTTGTAGATTATTTTACAGTTAATGGAATTAAGGACTGGCGAAGCATCTGGTTTACTTTTGCAGGTTATGCTCTTGCGTTAGCAATAATTTTTCCTTTTGTTTTTAAGTACAAACACGATCCAGCAAGAATGAAAGAAGTTGTGCATCCTTAAAGAAAAAACCCTCACAGAATTTTGAAAACTGTGAGGGTTTTTTTTACTGAATTAACTTAATCTATTTAACTGAAAGATTTTACTTATTCAGTTTGTGTTTATTTAAGCGCTTCTATCTTTTTTACAAAATTTGATTTTGGCTGAGCACCTACCAGCTTATCAACGACTTTACCGCCTTTTACAAAAATAATAGCGGGAATACTGGTAATTCCATAATTGATACTTAGCTGGGGATTTTGATCAACATTGACTTTGCCAATATTTACTGTTCCATCATATTCCTTTGAAAGTTCTTCAACTACCGGTCCTATGGCACGACACGGGCCGCACCATTCTGCCCAAAAATCTATCATTGTTAATTTTTCTGAATCAAGAACTTTTTCTTGAAAGTTTGCATCTGTGTATTCTGTTGCCATAAATTTTTTTTATTGTTTATTATTATTATTATTTCGTATTCAAATTATATTACAAAGTTAAGTCCAATCTTTATAAGTTGGTTTTTTGGCATATCCACATTATGTTAATTCTACTTGTGCCTCAAGTTCAGGTTGTTGTTTCAGATAGTTAGCCATTTCGTCATTCATTTCAAATCCATTTTCAATAGAATACATTTGAAATTTTAATTGCGATATATTATCATGAATACAAAATCTTAAAATAGATTTTCCGGGAAATCTCTGTACATTTTTATCTAAAAAATCAATAAATTCCTGGGATACATCTTTTGGATGTAAATCTATTTGTAATTTTTTCGTACAGGATTTCATTAGTGATTCAAGCAGAGTGATATTGGATACTTTAAATTCGATTTCTGATTTACTATATCTCTGGCGAAATGTGCCGGTAAGAAAAATCGCCATACCTGTTTCCAGGTAGTTGTTGAATTTTACATAATCATCACTAAAAAGCATGAGCTCCATTTTCGCTGAATAATCTTCAATATAAAACACTCCATATTTATTACCGGTTTTTGAAATGCGGTGCTGAGCTTCCGATACAAGACCTGCAATTCGAAAAGTTCTGCCTGGATTCGGATGAAGGCTAACTGCTTCTTTAAATTCATTAAATTCTGCTATGGTGGTGAGGCCGTAATGTTTTATTTCGAAAGAAAAATTATCAAGGGGATGGCCACTCATAAACATACCGGTGACTTCTTTTTCAAAATCGAGTAATTTAATGAGCGGCCATGGGTCACATTCAGTCATAGGCGGGGGAACAATCTCAGTCATTTGCAAATCGCCGAAAAGTGTATTTGTACTATTTGAAAGCTGTGCCTGGTATTGATTTCCAAAGCGGATAATTTTTTCTAAGCCATTTATTGTATCTCCGGGAGCGGTGAAAAAATATTGCGCCCTATGAATGTTTTTAAAACAATCAAACGCACCAGCATAAGCAAGACTTTCCATCGATTTTTTGTTTACAGTTCTTTGCCCTGCTCTTTTTATAAAATCGTAAATTGAAGTGAATGCTCCATGCTTTTCTCTCTCTTCAATAATATTTTCAAGTGCTGCCTCGCCTACGCCTTTCATACCACTGAATCCAAAACGAATTTCTCCTTTTTTGTTTACTGCAAATCCCTTTTGCGATTCATTAATGTCAGGTCCAAGTACGGTTAATCCCATTTTTTTACACTCCTCCATATAGAATGTAATTTTTTCAATAGAGCCTGCATGATTAAGCACCGCAGCCATATATTCACTTGGATAATGCGCTTTTAAATAGGCAGTTTGGTAGGCGACTAATGCATAGCAGGTGGAATGAGATTTATTAAATGCATATTGTGCAAATGATTCCCAATCAGTCCAAATTTTTTCTAATTTATTTACGGGGTGGCCATTCTTTTTTGCACCCATAATAAATTGCTCTTTCATTTTATCGAGCACTTCACGTTGTTTTTTACCCATGGCTTTTCTCAACACATCCGCATCCCCTTTACTGAAGCCCGCAATTTTTTGAGATAGCAACATCACCTGCTCCTGGTAAACTGTAATTCCATAAGTATCTTTTAATATTTCTTCCATTTCCGGAAGATCATAATGTATTTGCTGCCTTGCATGCTTGCGTTCAATATAATCCGGGATATAAGCCATTGGCCCCGGCCGGAAAAGTGCATTCATAGCGATAAGATCATCAAATTTATCAGGCTTTAAATCTCGGAGATATTTTTGCATGCCTCCGCTTTCAAACTGGAAAGTCCCATTGGTATCAGCATGCTGATAAAGCTTATAAGTTTTTTCGTCATCAAGTGGCAATGTGTCAAGGTCTATAATAACGCCGTGATTTTGATTGATGAGATGAAGTGCAGTCTTAAGAATACTTAACGTTTTCAATCCTAAAAAATCCATTTTCAACACACCGGCACTTTCAATATTATTACCATCAATTTGAGTAAGCCAGAGATCGGAATCTTTTGAGGTGGCTACCGGAATTAATTCCATAAGATCCTGGGGTGCAATAATAATAGCCGATGCATGAATACCCGTATTTCTTACAGATCCTTCTAAAATTTCTGCTTCATGTAAAACTTTACTGCGCATATCATCCCCGTTATAAATATCCCGGAGTTTTTTTATATTGTCAATATCATCTCCGCCCACACCGTCCTCAGTTAAAGATTTTAATCCTGTGAGAGGATACTTCAGCACTTTGCGTAAAGAGGTTCCCGGTCGGTCGGGTACCAGTTTTGCCAAAGCATTGCTTTCTGCCAATGGAAGATCCATTACACGGGCCACGTCTTTAATGCTCATTTTTGCAGCCATAGTTCCATAGGTAATGATTTGAGCTACCTGGTTTTTTCCATACTTCTGAACCACATAATTCAAAACTTTCTGCCGTCCTTCATCATCAAAATCGGTATCAATATCCGGCATAGATTTCCTGTCGGGATTAAGAAATCTTTCAAAGAGTAAGTTATATTTTATAGGATCAATATTGGTAATGCCTATGCAATATGCAACAACCGAACCCGCAGCAGAACCCCTGCCCGGGCCTACAAATACATTCATTTTTTTTCCTTCAATAATAAAATCGCTTACAATTAAAAAATAACCTGCAAAGCCCATTGTCTTAATGGTGAATAATTCAAAATTGATTCGTTCTTCTATTTCCGGTGTAATTTCAACATATCTTTTTTTGGCGCCTGTCCATGTTAAATGCGCCAGGTAAGCATCCTGTGAATCAAACTCTTTTGGAACCGTAAAATGGGGTAGAAGAATATCCCTCTTGAGATCGAGCACTTCAATTTTATCTATGATGTCGTTGGTATTATCAAGTGCCTGTGGCAGGTCATCAAATGCCGTAAGCATTTCTGATGTATTCTTCAGGTAAAACTGGTTATTGGGAAAAGCAAAGCGTTTATTCTTTGCCGTTATATCATCATCGGTAAATTCTCTTATTGCCGGTGTTGCTTGCTTTTCGCCGGTATTTATGCATAGCAAAATATCATGGGCATTGAAATCCTTTTCATCAACATAATGAGAATCGTTACTGGCTATAACTTTTACATTATATTTTTTGGCAAATTTCAACAGAACTTTATTCACTTTCTCCTGTTCAGGTATTCCATGTCTTTGCAACTCCACATAATAATCTTTCTGAAAAATATTAAGCCACCATTTAAATTCATTCTCTGCTTCTTCTTCACCTTTTTTTAAAATAATTTGCGGCACCAAAGCGCCAAGGCAACAAGTTGTGGCTATTAGTCCTTCATGATGTTTATGAATAAGCTCTTTATCAATGCGTGGATATTTGGAATACATACCCTCAACATACCCAAGGGATGTTAGCTTTACGAGATTTTTATATCCCGTATTGTTTTTAGCTAATAATATCTGGTGATGGCGCGGATCTTTTAGCTCTTTTGTAAATTGTTTTTGAAACCTGTTTTCGGTAATATAAAATTCACAACCTACAATTGGCTTAACCTTTAATGAGCCATCCTCATTTTTTAATGTATGGGCATGCTTCACAAATTCGAAAACACCAAACATATTTCCATGATCAGAAATGGCTAAAGCAGGCATACCATCTGCAATGGCTTTATTGTAAAGGGCTTTTATAGATGCAGCCCCATCAAGTAAAGAAAACTGCGTGTGTACGTGAAGGTGAGAAAACTTCATATTGTATAAAAACTGTAAGACAAATATCGTTAAAAGCAACAGGAGTCTTTTTCAATTTACCCACAGTATGTTATAAAATTTAGAGAATTGTAAAAACTATCTGATCGGCAATGTCATTAGTTAAAGAATTCTCGCAAACCTGCGTAAGATGAAAAGCCGCAAGTTGTTTACTCTGAGACTTTAACTCATTGTTCCTTTGAGATAGGATATCATAAAACCCTTATCTTAATATCATTTCTACCTGAGGAGAAAATAACAGTTTTAATTTGTATTTCAATAATGTGAACCCTATCTTCGCCACGCTTGAGAAATAATAATAATATTATAATTTTTTCGTTTGTACTAAATCTACTTTATAACTTTCTTTAAAATACCTTACATATTTAGTGGCGTATTTGCAAAGATTTTTTTTAAATAACTACTTACAAAACAAGAATAAGAAATATGAATAAACTCAACATGTTGTACATCGTCCTGTTATTGACAGGGCCTGTTCAACTTTGCACTGCGCAGACAAGTGTAAACAAAATACGAATCACAGCAGGCAGTGAAAATACTTCCCCTAATTTTATTAATGGTATTGCGTTTACACCTGATGGTATTTTACAAACCACAGAAAGCGGTGGCACAAAAAGTGTAAAGACTGATGTAACACCTATAGTCGTAAAAAATAAAGAGAATGCCAATATTAGTTCAAAGGAATCAAATACGTTTATTGAGAAGCTTTCACGCATGCAATTTAAATATGCTATGATGCTTGACGTAGATGTAGAGTCATTAAAAAATCTTTCTTTATTTGGCTTTATTGAAAATTGGTTTGGAACACGCTATCGCATGGGAGGTACAACAAAAAAAGGTATTGATTGCAGCGCTTTTACCAGTACTCTTTTAATGGCGGTTTATGGTTTTTCATTGCCACGCACTGCAAAAGATCAGTATCATGCAACTGATCATATTAATAAAGACAATCTTAAAGAAGGCGATTTGGTTTTCTTTAATACCCGAGGAGGTATATCGCATGTGGGGCTTTATCTTGATAACAACTATTTCGTTCATTCTTCCAGCAAGCAGGGAGTTACTATTAGCAGCCTTGAAGATGGTTATTATGAGCGAAAGTTTATTTGCGGTGGAAGGGTCATTAAATAAAATATTTTTTAAAACTTTAGTATAAAGGAAATCGAAGCGGTTTCCTTTTTTGTTTGGATAAGGTTCAGGTAACAATAAATTTATTCAATTATAACGACATGCAAAAGAAATGGAAGGCAATTGGTTAAAGCTTGAAATAAAAGTGATGTTGAAAGATCATCATTTTATTATTGCGGGTTGCCATAATTATTTACTAGAGACGAATATAACGTTTGTGCATAAACGCAAATAAAGGCTGTTCCATTGAACAGCCTTTTTATTTCTTTGAAATTAAATAATTTTAATAAGTTGCCAGCCCCGCAGAAGGCGCCGGTAATCCCGTAGCGCTTCCAATAGCTTCTAAACCGCCCAAAAATTTACGACGATATTCTCCAATGGTAGCTGCTTTTCCATTAAGTTCATATACATAGAAATTATTTTTTGCAACCACTATATCAAGAGGTTGCTCATCAGTGGTTACGACTAACTGTTGTACTAAATACAATCCACCCCAAGGCGCTACATAATAAGATGAAATAGTATTGCCGGCAGTATTTGTTACAAATGCAAACCTGCCATATTTTGTAACAGCTACCCAGCAAGGTGCCGCTGCATGATCGGCAACTGCTCCATTAACAGGATTAGGAATTCCATTGCCACCAATGATATAAGAAGTAGCAGAACCTGCACCTGCTGCGCCCCCGGCGGCATTGGAAACAATCATAAAATCCTCTTCACGCGCAAATTCAAGTCCGAAGGGAGTTTGACCTGTTGAAGCTGTAACAACTGCGGGCCATACTGACCCATTATTTTTCACTTTATATAAGTCAATATTATTGGTTGCTTTTTCTGTAACAACCACCCAATCTCCATTGGGGGTGAATGAAATTTGCGGAGCATCTACGCCGCTCCCGCTTAAAGGCTGGGTTGATCCTTCTATAGGACTAAGTGTGCCTCCTGCGCCAATCTTTAATCCATGAATGTTATCACTTTCATTATTTAATACGTATAACAGGTTGCCATAAACACTAACACTGTTTGGAGTTGTACCCATTGAGCTTTCTGTATGTGCAAGTGTAAGGCTTCCGTCATCATGTACTTTAAAAGATGAAACAGAATTGCTTCCGGCATTCACTGCATAGAGCCATTCGTGCTCCTTATCCAAAACCAGTGCCCCCTGTGAGCCAATTGTCTTGCCTGTTCCTGCACCCCCAGATGTAGTTGTTCCTTCCAGGTGCAGTGAGCCATTTGGGCGTATTTTATAAATTAAAATCCGGTTATTATCGGCCTCATTACTTTCAGTATAAAGAAAATGTCCCTCACGATTTCGATCTGTTGCTTCAGTAGTTGCAGCGCTTGCATTGGTATTGCCTGCATTTTGAGTTATCGAAGCTTCATCAGGATTGGTCCCATTTTCTGACATCATTTCTTCTGTTACTGCTTTTGGCTGGCTGGCCTGGTTACTGCTTTTATCTGCATTTTTATTACACGAAACAAAAGCGAATATGGCAATTGCCATTGATACTTTTAAAAAACTGATCTGTCTCATTTTATATTTTTTAAGGTTAAAAATTGATTTTAAAAATGAATAGCTTTTTGCAATTATTGTTCGTTAGAATACATAGCTCTGCACTTATCCCTCATAAGACTTTTTTTTCCGATGCCTATCGGAGTTTCAGCAAATGTTATTTTATGCGGCGGGTAATACCAACCTGCAAACCCACGCTGGTTACTGGTAAGCTACCTACTCCTATTCCTTGCAATGGAATTTTCAGGAAAGGTTCTACTCTAAAATCAAGGTAGCTGGAAATAGCATGTTGATATCCTACACTGAGAGTAGCATCCGCAGGGAAACGATAATTATTTTTATGATAAACCCCTTCAAATTTTCCCTGGTTTCCATTAAGGGAAACATTATACATATTGTTTTCTTTTGTCATTATATATAAGGAAATTCCTCCCGTAACAAAAAAGCCTGAATTTTTTTTGCTGATGATATCGTACTTAACTTTTAATGGAATTTCTATTAAAGTACTCTGGCTCACTAGATCTTTAATTGTCATGCCTGCAGGCATGGTTGAGCGAATTTTGCCCATATTGAAATTACTTCCATCACTGCTGTAATTTTTCCTGTTCCTTATTATTCCTGTTTCAAAAGATAGCTTTGAATTTGCTTTGTATCCTATAGTTAAACCTAAGTCGAAGCCGGTATTAAAGGGTTTCGATTTTACTCTACTGAAATCGGGGCCTGCAATTAAACCAAAGTATAATCCTTTCTTTTTATTTGGTGCTCCTGGCTTTTCTTTTTTTGTATTAATAAAATTGTTATCAGCAGTTGAAACATCTTTAAGTTCGGGGATATAACTTTTAATTTCATTTGAAATTACTCCAGGATTATTTTTAAATTTTTCTGAAAGTTTTTTATTCTGTTCTTCTCTAAAATTATTTTCAGAAAAAAAATATTTATAATAGTTATCAGGTTTTTCTATTACCACATTATTCTCATGTTTTTCTTCATCCGGAGTCTGAATATTATAGGAGAAAGAATTGGGGATTCCTGTAATTACTTTAGTCTTATTTGTAACCGTTATCATTAACCGTTTTTTATAATTATTGTTTTCTGCGGATGCTTGTGAATGACTATTTTTTTCTTCTTCACTGTGTATATCCAGAGTATTGTTTTTAATCCCGGCTTTAACGGATGCATTGTTAACGCCCTTTGCTATTTCATTACTATTATTTTCGTGAGTAGTATTTGTTGCAAATTTTTGAAAAATATACAAGCCCAAAAACAGGAACAGTAATGCAGCAAGGGCAATTACTTTTTTATTTCCTTTTCCGGCAGGCGCAACGGCTATAGAAGCATTGGATGTATCAGCAATTTTTTGAGCAATAGATTCCCAATCTCCATTATCTACCCTGAGCGGATAGTTTTCTGCGGCTCTTTGAAAAAGCTCATCCATATCGTTATCTACATGCTGCATTCTTCGAGTTCTTCTTTTTGATTTAAATATTTTTTCATTAATGCTTTGGCTCTTAATAAATTTGACTTTGAAGTGCCAACCGGTATTCCTAAAGTTTCTGCAATTTCAATATGTGTATATCCATCAATAACCTGCATATTGAAAACAATTCTGTATGGAGGCGGAAGTTTTTTTACGAGCTTTATCAAATCTTTATAAATGATCATCTGGTCGGCTGATGCGCTTTTATCTTTAATATCCCATACGTAATCCGGGATTCCTCCAATTTCAGGTAAAAGCATTTTTTTTCGTAAAAGATCAATAGATGTATTAATCATGATCCTCTTGATCCAGCCTGTCAATAGCTTATCAATATCGGCTTCATTTTCATACCTAAATTTTTCAATACGCAAAAAAAACTTTACAAATCCATCATTGGTTACTTCGACTGCTTCTTCATAATTATATATGTAACGGAATACAATTTTTAAAGCATAGCCACGGTATTTCTCATAAATTATCTTTTGATATTTATGGCTGTTTTCTTTGCAACCGTTTATTATTGTAATTGTTTTCTCCAAAAACTTAATTAAGGATTAAAAATTTTATTAGAACACACAAATTAAAATTAATATTCTTTGTGCTATTTAGTTACAAAAAAGTTTGATTCGACGGCCACGCTATTCATAAAAGCCACACATTGTAATACGTGCAGGTGGGAAAATGGTTGCAATAAACTCCGATCTTTTTAATATTTATCGCATTTATTTTTTAAAGCATTTTTAAGTATCACTATTGAATAAGTTTGAGAATAATAAATTCGTGTTCAATCATTAAAGAATATCATAAATTACCACATGGAAAAAAAATATCCCTTCTATTTCAGATCTACGGTAACACTCTTCGGCATAATACTTTTTGTATACATGCTATTTATGCTTAAAGGAATATTGATTCCTCTTGCATTTGCGTTGATGATTGCTATATTATTGAATCCTTTTATTAATAAGCTCCAGCAAAACAAAATACCCAAGATACCTGCGATAATAATTGCCTTGCTGCTTACTATACTTTTTGTAGCGGGCATAATGATTTTTATCTCCTCTCAGGTAGGAAAATTTTCAGAAAATATGCCTGTATTGGAACAAAAATTTTCTGAACTTTTTAAAGATCTTCAATTGTGGCTTAGAAATAATTATTCCTTCTCTTTAGCTAAGCAGAAGCAATTGCTTGCTGAGGCTGGAAATAACTTAAAGCCATTAATAGCACAAACGCTTGGCACTGTGCTGGGGACTTTGAGTGTAATTGTTTTATTACCCATTTACATTTTTCTGATGCTCTTTTATAAAACACTTATATTGAATTTTCTTTATGAAGTTTTCGCAGAACATAATTCTACCCATGTATCTAACGTGCTTAAAGAGACAAAGGGAGCTATTCAAAGCTATATGTTTGGCCTGTTGCTGGAAGCAATTATAGTGGCTGCGCTAAATTCAACTGCTCTTCTTATACTCGGGGTACAATACGCTATCCTGCTTGGAGTTATTGGAGCGCTCTTAAATGTGCTTCCATATATCGGAGGTTTAATTGCTATTGCACTCCCGCTGATTATTGCAACTATAACAAAAGACGGATATTCTACTCAACTGGAGATTTTGATTGCTTACATGGTTATACAATTTATTGATAATAATATTTTAGTTCCACGAATTGTGTCATCCAAAGTAAAAATTAATGCATTGGTCTCGTTAGTTATCGTGTTGCTTGGCGCTGCGGTATGGGGCCTTGCGGGCATGTTTTTATCTATTCCATTCATAGCTGTGCTCAAAATAATTTTTGATCGGGTTAATGAATTAAAGCCATGGGGGAAATTGCTGGGCGATCAGGTTCCGGTATATCATAAAGGACATTTGTGGGGACGGCGTAACAGCAGGAAAAAATCTTTATCAGAAAAAATTACTGCAAATAAATGATTGTTTATCCCGTCATTAACAGTGATGAATAGCATCAACAAGCCCATTAAAAAAGATTATGATGATAAGTAGTAATCTCTTGTAGGAAGCTTCCTCAATTTTTTTAATTAAAAACTCATGTCATCTGCGCTGGGGCCAAAACTGGCAGGGATCGGGATATCCAGTAAGCGAAGGTATACTCCTAATTGAGCTCTATGATGGATTATCTGGTTATATGCCATTCGAAGTACTTCACTTTTCGGGGAAGTGCTGTAAATCTCTTTACCATTTCGCAAAGTCCATGGATCAGATAGTTGTTCTTCTTTCGCAGCTTCAAGATGGGCTCTGCCATCTGCAAGAGTTCTTTCAAAATAATTTATTAGTTCGGCTGTGTTGTTTATAACTTCTGGCTTATAAGGATTGTTGGCAAAATCCAGTTCGCTGGTGGTTAATGTCATAGTAATCCACGAAGGCAATTCAGCAACGTGTGTTGCAAGCCTGCGCATGGTCATACTTTTAGGATGAGGTTGCCATTCGTACTTGTCGTCAGGAATGCGTGACAGCATTTTGCGGGTTTTTTTAGCTTCTGCGTCAAGCTCTTTTAGGAACATGTTAATCAATGACATAGTTTTTATTTTTTTTTAGGATACAAATAAAATAAATACAAGTGACAACTTATAGTAGTGTGAATTTAATTCTGAAAATAAATAATTAATCATAACATCTTATATAACCGGCCATCTCTATGTGGCTGCATTTATTTAAATCTTCCGATTCACACCAGCTTTTTTCTTCCCCACCATTTTTTATCTTTGCATTTCAATAATTTAAAATTTACATCATGCCTTCATTTGATCTTGTAAGTAAAGTTGACCTGCAAACACTTGATAATGCAATAAATACCGTGGAGAAAGAGATTAAAAACCGTTTTGATTTTAAGGGCAGTCATGTGGTGATCGATCTTAATAAAAAAGATTTTAAGCTTAACCTCGAAGGAGAAAGTGACATGAAGCTGAACCAGATGATTGATGTGCTTATAAGCAAAAGCATGAAGCAAGGGCTCGCATCCGAAATTTATGACCTCAGCAAAGAATCTTTTCAAAGCGGCAAAATTGTCAAGAAGGAAATCCCGGTAAGAAATGGTATCAAACAGGAAGACGCTAAAAAAATTGTGAAGCTCATAAAAGATTCGGGGCTTAAAGTGCAGGCGGCAATAATGGATGATATTATAAGAATAACCGCCAAAAAAATAGACGATTTGCAGCAGGTTATACAGGCTTCAAAAGGCTGGGACCTTGGGCTGGCATTGCAATATATCAATATGAAAAATTAATGCCTTTTCCGTGTTGCTCATATTTAGAAATGTCTTAGCTTTGCAAACTCAAAAATATATAACAATTGTTTCCTTCTGGTAAGCAGGTTTAAAATAAATAATTATGAAAAAAGAAATTCATCCGTCAAATTACAAGTTTGTAGTTTTTAAGGATATGAGTAATGGGCACATGTTTTTAAGCCGTTCCACCGCTTCATCAAAAGAAATGGTAAAATGGGAAGATGGCAAGGAATACCCGGTAGTTAAGCTGGAGATTTCAAATACATCGCACCCCTTTTATACAGGAAAAAATGTATTAGTAGATACCGCAGGCCGTATCGATAAGTTTAATAAGCGTTACGAGAAAAGAGATAAATAATAATTTGGTTTATTTGATTTTTGTCCCCCTTCATTGGGGGATTTTTTTTTATTTTCCTTCTGTGTTTATTAATAAGTAGATTCACAAATGGATATTTTACTGGACGATCTTACTTTCAATAATAGTCTTTATCCTTTTGCGGAAGTGAGGTCAATGGTACATATAAGAATGGGCATTCTTACCATTCTTGAAAAATGGAAATTTGTTTTGGAAAAAATATCTTTGACTTCTGAGACGAAAAAAGAACATACCGATTCTTTTAAAAAAATGCCTGCAAATATTATTCCTTCTGCAAATTTTTTAAAACAACTCAATAAAGAATCTGCTTCATTTTCATCTGCTGAAGATTGTAAAATTCTTGAACATCCCTGGCAAATTTTTGAATACAATGACTGGGCAATAAGGCAGGATTTCGAAATGATTACCGAAGGCAAGAAGTCAAAGGAAATCTCATCAACTAATAAAATTATTTGTACCGAAAATATTTTTGTTGAAGAGGGCGCTATTATTAGTTACTCAATTTTAAATGCCTCAGATGGACCGATATACATAGGGAAAAATGCTGAAATACAGGAAGGAAGCCTTATTCGAGGACCTTTTGCATTGGGTGAAGGAAGCAAGATAAAGATGGGCGCCAGAATTTATGGTGCAACAACTATAGGGCCCTACTGTGTGGCTGGAGGTGAAATTAAAAATTCAATTCTGATGGGTCACAGCAATAAATCTCATGATGGATATTTAGGTGATTCTGTAATAGGAGAATGGTGCAACCTTGGTGCAGGTACGAGTAATTCAAATTTAAAAAATACTGCAGGTATTGTGAAAGTATGGAGCAAAGAAAAAAATAGTTATGTAAATGCTTCAAATAAATGTGGGTTGCTTATGGGCGATTATAATCGTTGCGCTATCAACACATCTTTTAATACGGGTACCGTCGCAGGTATAAGCTGTAATATTTTCGGAAATGCTTTTCTCCCGAAATTTATTGATGATTTTACATGGGGAAATGATAAGTATATTTTTGAAAAAGCTATATCAGATATTAATAACTGGAAAAAATTAAAAGGCCTTGAGATCACTGAAGAAGAAATTAGAGCGCTTAAAAATATTTATGAACTAAAACAAAACTAATGAGAAAACAAATTGCTGCAGCAAACTGGAAAATGAATTGTACTCTTAAACAGGCTAATGATTTGCTTGATCAATTAATTAATGAAAATATTTCGTTTAGCCCCAACCGTGAGATAGTAATTGCTGCGCCGTTTCCTTATCTTATCCTTGCAAAAGAAAAATTAAAAAACCAACATGGATATCGGGTGGCAGCTCAAAATTGCCACTCACAAGCTTCGGGAGCTTTTACCGGAGAGGTAAGTGCAGTAATGCTTGCATCAATAGAAACCGATTATGTGATTATTGGCCATAGCGAAAGGCGGGAAATTTTTAACGAGGATAATAAAATGCTTTCACAAAAAGTAGATATATGTATAGCAAATAAATTGAAGCCAATATTTTGTTGTGGTGAACCTTTGCACATAAGAGAAAATGAAAGCCAGGATCAATATGTAACAACACAAATCAAGGAAGGACTCTTTCATTTGGAAAGCGAAAAACTCGAAAATTTTGTAGTGGCTTATGAACCCATCTGGGCAATAGGAACGGGTAAAACTGCAACTGCACAACAAGCACAGGAAATGCAGGCGCACATCCGCAGCATATTTGCTGATAAATATGGAAAGTCGCTTGCAGATAGTATTTCAATATTGTACGGAGGAAGCGTGAAAGCCAGCAATGCAAAAGAAATATTTGAAAAACCCGATGTTGATGGAGGGCTTGTCGGTGGCGCTTCTTTGGTTGCTTCAGAATTTGCTGCAATTAGTAAAAGTCTTAAATAGTTCTAATCATAGAATTGTAAAATTTTTAAAACCTGCACTAATTAGTTGTTCTTATGCAGAGACTTTCTTTTCAATAGTTTAATTTGTATTTCAAAATTTAAAAAATAAGTTATGAAAAAAATTATCATTGTATTACTTTTTCTTGCAGGTACTCTTGGATTTACAAATGCAAATGCACAGGAAAAGCCTATGAAAAAAAAGTCTTCCATGAGTAAGATGTCAACAACCAAAATGAAAGATTCAGCGATGGTAAATAGATCAGGAATGAAAAAAGATGGTACACCTGATATGCGTATGAAAGAAAATAAGATGGGTAAAAAAACTTCTACAGGACCAACAAAAAAGAATGGCACTGCTGATATGCGTTATAAGGCAAATAAAGAAAAGCCTAAACAATAAATAATTTTTTTCTAATAGGAAAGCATTCCATTACGGGAATGCTTTATAGTTTTATATCATCCATAGAAATCTCTTCATTTGCTTCAGAAGTGTTTAACGGAGCCTGTTTAAATGAATTTAATTTCTCCAGGTATATTATCGTTTTATCGCCGGTCGATGCTCTCTCATACATAGGCTCAAATTTTGCGCCGTGATGAATTTCTCCAAAAAGATACGAAGTTCTTGCAACAACTATATTTGAAAACATATCATCAAAGGCTTTTATGAAAACCAACACCTCACCTTTTATATTTTCAAAATCACTTTTTGTAAAATTATACAGAGGGCTTTTTTCTGTAATAGGATGTACCAGCGTCCAGCTTAAGCTAAGAGCGTTCACGGTACTAAATTCCAGTTCCAGTTGATAAAACCTGTTTACGTTTGCGCCGTTTTCTTCAATGATCATGCCCAGGGTTACATTTGCTGAGGCATCTACGAGATTAGTATTTTTAAAAGGGGCAACCCTAAGCATTAATGCATTAATATCTTTGTATGGCGCAATCAATGCGTTCTCGCTGAAACGAAGATAGGCAATGGGTTTAGAAAATCTTCCATATAAAAGACCAGTCGCAAGTGCGAGACTTAATAAACCTAATAAAGCTTCCAATGCCGATATGGCGCTTGCTAAAAAACTTACAGGGCTTATACGGCCATAACCTAAAGTTGTAAATGTCTGGCAGCTAAAAAAAAACGAGTCTGCGAAAGTAGAAAGCGGGGAAGTTGACGTTAATCCGCTAAGGTTATTTACGCCCGCAAGAAAATAAATTGTTCCAAAAAACAAATTCGTTACGATATAAAAAAGAATAATAACCGAGAAGAATTTCCATCTTGGCATCAGTAGCATAGTATGAAACCAGCTTATTTTTTCTAAAAAACCAAGGCCTCTTTTTTCAATATTTGCCCCACCATCTTTGTTTACAAATCTTCCTCCATAGTTTGACGGATTGTTACCGAAACCTGTATTTATCTCCGATTTTACTTTGGTATTTATTTTACGAAGTATAGCCATGATTATTTTTCAAAAAAGTTTTAAAATATCCCCACATTCCAATACCTGTAACTAATGTTGTTAGTAACGCAGCCACCAGCAATTTTAAATGCATCGATGAATTTTGAAGTAACAAAAATATAACGAGGTAGAGAATAAACATAATCCCGAATTTTATAAATAAATTTTGAACGGGCAGAAGTTTTGATATAGGAATTTTAAGTATAGCTGCTGAGTGATATAAATAATAAAATACCTGGCAATATGTTGAAATTACTACTGCGAGTGCAATTCCCTTAGTACCCATAAAAGGATATAAAATAATCATCAGCACGAGTGCTAAAACAATATCAATTAGTGAACCTGTCATAATTTTTTTGCCCTGTGAGAACGACTGTAGAATAACACTGTAATTATTTATTCTAAGTGGAAGTATAAAAATGCTTATTGCAAAAATCGGAAGAGATGCATTATATTTTTCTTTAAATATGATTGAAAAAATTTCTTCTCTAAAAAAGAAAAGGAAAAAAAACAAAGGAAATACAATTGTTGAAAGCATCTTAAAGCTTTCTCTGAAGAGAGCCTGTATTTTATTATGCAAAGTTATGTTTGCTGAAAATTCGATCAGCATCAAACTTCCCGCAACGCTTATAAGCAAGCCAAACAAAGGAATTTCAAAAGCGCCATTAAAGAATATTGCAAAATCAGATACAGTTAACAAATACAATAAAAAAACTTTATCTATCCATTTTGATATTACACCCAGCACCTCGCTCATTCCTAAGTAACTCCAGTGTGAAATAAAATGTTTTTCACCGCCAGCTTCTTCAAAATTTACAGACTTTAAAGGAACTAATAAAATAGCTATAAGCTTTAGGATTGAAATAATAATGATCCCTGTTATAAGATTAACCAGTGAATAAGCAGACACTAAAATATAAAGATGCCAGCCAAAGAAAAAGAGTGAGTAAAAAAAATTAATAATGAACGAAAGCTTTTCCCGGTGTCGCTTAATAAGCAATGCTTCAGCTACGGTTATTACATTTTGGACTACAATAAATGCAATTAGCAAAAATTTTTGCGGCGTAGTGAAATTTTTTGCAACAAAGAAAAAAATTGTTAAGCCGGTTGTCCATAAGACAATGTAAAAGCCGGTTATAAGCTTCCTGTTATTTTTTATGAAAGAAAATAAAAAAGAAAGATTAGTGGAAAATATCAATGAAGAAAATCCAAAACTAATAATCACATTTATAATATTGGCGTACATCCATACACTTTGAAATATTCCATAATCAGTATAGGTGAGCCCCCGGGAATATAGTATTGTAATTAAAAATAAAACAATAAATGGCATTGCTCTTCCGATAAAAAGCCAAAAGGTTTTTTGAATTAAAAGCGTCCTATAATCTGCACGTGCATTCATTTATATGAAATTACTTTTTAATAATTTCTATAATAAATCTTGTTGATGAAGGGAAGACTGCATTTGCCAGAGCGTCAATTATTTTCCACACTTTAAAAGGTAAAAAACTGACTACCAGGTTTAAACGACTTTTTATTAAATATTTATTTGCAAAGCATTTCATACGCCAATTGCCAGCTTTATCTGGTATGATTGCTTTAATATTTTGCTCGTTAAAAGTATGTAAATGCGCATTTTTTGGCGTTGGCAAATTACAATGAATACATAAATAGTATTCAAGTTTTTCATTATAAGGGGTGGTGATAACCAACTTGCCACCCGGTTTTAATTTTTCCAAAAGCCTATCTATAAATAAGCCTGGGTCATGAACATGTTCCATTATTTCAGCAGCAACTATACAATCAATTGAATTATTTTTTATAGGGTTATTATAAACATCCGCAACAAGAGCAGCATGATTGGGATGTGGATTTTCTTTTAATACTCGTACCGGGTTTACTGTTGAAATGTCCATGGAAATTACCTGCCTGTTTTTCTTCAAAAAATAATTTGCTAACCAACCATTGCCGCAGCCAACATCTAAAATTAACCGGCTATCTTGTGGCACTGCATTAATAATTGCTTCATGTAATCGGCGTATTTCATTCCTGGTGGCAGCATTTTCTTCTTCTTTAAAATAATTGTATACTTCAGCATCTTTCTGATAATGCTCAGAATAATTAAAGTTGGTTTTTAACTTTTGGTGCAATGGAGATGTAACGGATGCGCCAATTTTCGATGATAAAATAACCGGAACTTCTTCTATAATTTCGTAAATATTTTCATGTTCATCAGTATGTAATACATTTTGTGTTTCATCGTATATCAATGATTTTACTAATGACGGGTCTATAAGTATTTCCGATAAGAATTTTTTCATTTAGCTACCCTTTAATTTTCTAAAACAAAATGTAATATATTTTAAAGTTTTGCTAATAAGGATTTTTTGGAAGTAATTAGGACTAAATCAAAACTGAGCAATAAACAGGCTTGTTGCTTTTTCTTATCTTCGCCGCCGATTATGAAGAACATCAGGAATTTTTGCATCATTGCGCATATCGATCACGGAAAAAGTACCCTTGCCGATCGTTTACTTGAATTTACACATACCATTACCGATCGT
This sequence comes from Ginsengibacter sp., assembly GCA_040005535.1. Taxonomy (GTDB): domain Bacteria; phylum Bacteroidota; class Bacteroidia; order Chitinophagales; family Chitinophagaceae; genus Ginsengibacter. The sequence goes on from JBDTYU010000328.1 coordinate 19,125, forward strand.
GAAATGCAGGCGCAGGTATTAGACAATATGGACCTTGAGAGAGAGAAAGGAATTACTATCAAAAGCCATGCAATTCAAATAAATTATAATACCAACGGTATTGATTATGTATTAAATCTTATTGATACCCCGGGGCATGTAGATTTCAGCTACGAAGTAAGCCGTGCACTTGCTGCATGCGAAGGTGCCCTGCTGTTGGTTGATGCCACACAAGGCATACAGGCCCAAACGATTTCTAATTTATATCTCGCTATTGATAATGATCTTGAGATCATTCCTGTTATAAATAAAATTGATATGGATGGCGCTATGATTCCCGAAGTCGAAGACCAGATTATCGAATTGACAGGATGTAAACATGAGGATATTTTGCATGCCAGCGCTAAAACAGGAGTTGGTATTGAAGAGATACTAACGGCCATCATTAAACGAATTCCGGCCCCTGCCGGTGATTACGAAGCTCCGTTGCAGGCATTAATTTTTGACAGTGTTTTCAACAGCTTCCGGGGAATTTTAGTGTATTATCGCATCTTTAACGGTGTACTTAAGAAAGGAGATAAAATAAAATTTTCGAATACAGGTAAAGAATATGAAGCAGATGAAGTGGGTATTTTAAAAATAGGATTGTTGCCTAAACCCGAAGTAAAAGCGGGAGATGTGGGTTATGTAATTACAGGAATTAAGAATGCAAAAGAAGTGAAGGTGGGCGATACAATTACCACAACCAATAACCCATGTAAAGAATCGATCAAAGGTTTTGAGGAAGTGAAGCCCATGGTTTTTGCAGGAATTTTCCCCATCAATACTGATGAATTTGAAGAGCTTCGTGATTGTATGGAAAAGCTTCAGTTGAATGATGCCTCTCTTACTTTTGAGCTGGAAACATCGCAGGCATTGGGTTTCGGCTTTCGATGCGGTTTTCTTGGAATGCTTCACATGGAAATCATCCAGGAAAGACTCGAAAGAGAGTTTAATCAAACAGTAATTACAACAGTTCCTAACGTGAGCTTTATTGCTTATACGACCAAGGGAGAAAAAATAACAGTAAATAATCCTACTCAAATGCCTGACCCGATTAGGATTGAAAAGATTGAAGAACCCTTTATAAAAGCACAGATCATTACAAAACCTGAATATATTGGTAACATCATAACGCTGTGTATCGGCAAGCGGGGGCTGCTTATCAACCAGGGTTATTTAACACCGACCCGCGTTGAGCTTACTTTTGAGATACCGCTTACTGAAATTGTTTTTGATTTTTATGACAGGCTTAAAAGTGTTACAAGGGGATATGCTTCATTTGATTATCATCCCATCGGATATCGTGAAAGTGATATTGTAAAAATGGATATTTTATTAAATGGAGAAAAAGTAGATGCGCTCAGTTCATTGATACATCGTATGCGTTCACAGGATTTTGGGCGAAAGCTTTGTGAGAAACTAAAAGATCTTGTTCCACGACAGCAATTCCAGATTGCCATACAGGCTGCTATTGGAGCGAAAGTTGTAGCACGTGAAAACATCAGCGCCATGCGCAAAGATGTAACAGCAAAATGTTATGGCGGAGATATCAGCAGGAAAAGGAAATTATTAGAGAAACAAAAAGAAGGTAAAAAAAGAATGAAGCAAATAGGCAATGTAGAAGTGCCGCAGGAAGCATTCTTAGCAGTTCTTAAACTGGATGAGTAAATATTTTTATAAAACTAAAACTTGTATATGTCTGCATTATCTATTAACAAAGAAACGAGTATTGATGTAAGAGTTTTGCTTATTGCCAAAGGAACTGATGATCCCATTACAGGTGATGAGTATACTGTGCGGCTGTTTGATAAAAATATTTATAATGAGGATTTTCTTGGACAAAGTTCTCTTGATAAAAATGGCCTTGCAGAATTTCAACTTACAAAAAAGCATTTCGCAGCCTTTGCGAAACTTGATAAAAAGCCTGACTTTTATTTTATTGTTTATCGTAACAAAAAAGAAATTTTTGAAAGCCAGGTAATGAAAAACCTTGACCTTACTGATATTGAAGAATTCAAAATGAAAGAAGGAGATATAATTGACCTCGGTACATTTTTAGTCGAAGTTTAATTTCTTCCTGGGCTTTTTTTCAGATACTTTATCAGCATTTATTTTTGGAATGCTGTCAGTCACTTCTTCTGTGCTATCAGTATTTTCAGGCATTCTACTGCTCAATTTCGACTCGTCAATATTTCCCTGTGCATCTCTTATTGGCTGTGGTACAGGTTCCTGGCCTTCTGGGGTTTTTTGGGTAAATACTTTTTGAACATGAATCCATTTTCCATCTCTCCATACAAGGCCTTCATAATCACCATCAGGTATATAGGTATATTTCTTTTGCGGCTCCCCTGATTCTGAAATTAGATGTTCATAAATAATCATGTCCTGGTCAGCATCATAAGTCAATCTCGGGCTTGCATTTTTCTTAAACTCCATTATATATCTTGCACGGTATTTTTTTATAACACTATTATCCTGGAAACTAAAATACGATCCTCCGAATACCGGTTCATCATTATTGAAAGTAAGTATCTCAATTATTTTTTTATTACTATTGATGTTATTTTCATCATAGCCGAGTAGTGTATAATAATTTTTTCCAAAGGCCTGCTTTTCAATCAGCTTATAATATACAGCGCCTATCCACCCGAAATTATTTCCAACAGTATCTTCAATATTTACAGTGATACCCGACTTGTCAATGAGTGGAAAAAGCCTGAGTGAGCCATCGGCAGTTTTCATTTGAATAGCTCCGTGCTGGCGGGTTATTCTATCGTTCACCACCAATTGCCATGTAAATATTTTAAAAGTATTATCCTCGGGCATTAAGCTGGAAATTGTGATAAGCGAATCAAAAGGAAAATAAAATGAGTTTTTTATTTTTAGTGCCCTTACAAATATTTTTGTAAACTGGCTGTCTGCATTAAATCTATCTGAAGCAGTTTTTCCCTGGATTATAGCAAGTGAAAATGTTTTGAGAGAATCTTCTTTTTTTTGTAACTCTTTTCTTGCTGATGAAGATATTTGTGCAAAACAAAAATTGCCGGTCAATAAAAATGAAATAAAAAAAAACTTCAGCTTATGCATCAAAATAATTTGGGCAAAGAAAACAGAAATTGGTTGAATTTATTGTTAATCGTTAAACTTTAACTAAGAATAGTGACGATGTTCTTTAGTAAAGATTTCACGCAAAGACATAAGTTACAAAGACGCTAATAAAGCAACTTTGCGACTTTGCTTTTAAAACTTTGCTTGAAATATTCTTTAGCTATAACGACTTCGCAACCGAAATAAGATCATCAAAGACGAAGTCAATATCTTGATTTTTTAAATCCACATCTTTACGTGTAGTCGGTAAAAAAATATTTGCGGCTACATTTAAATTTCTTCCAAATTTCATATCGCTTAAAGTATTTCCTATCATAATACTTTTTGAA
>JBDTYU010000329.1:0-30180 GCA_040005535.1 Ginsengibacter sp.
CATTCACTTTTTGGATTAGCTCTTTGGAGTCAATCCAGTTTATTTTTTCCGATGTCATAATTTTTTTTTAGTTTTTGTTTTGGTGAAAACAGTGCTTAAAAAATGATGGAAGTTTTAAGATGTCAGTCTGCATGAGGCACAAACATTTAAATATATGGCACTCATTAAATCCTATGAAGAAAAACACAAATGATTTTCAAATAATTAGTCTTCGCCAAAACAAATTGTCGTTGCGTAAATACAACTTCATAAAATGTTTTCTTACAACCCGTCTAAAAACTGGGAATGAATATAATCAACAACTGAGGGAAGACTGCTGGTTTGTTCATAAACTTTTAATTGCCTGTCTGCACCGGTGCCATGTTCAAGCATTTTATGAACGTGGCTTATTGCATGGCGAATGCCGAGCGGGCCACTTACGTCATCAATAAAATCGAGAAGCTCATAAATAAGCACTCTTGTATTTACTTCAGTTTCTTTTCCAAAATCAATCATACTTCCTTCAATACCATAGCGACCTGCACGCCATTTATTTTCATTAATCAACACCCTGGGATAGGTAATGAAGTTGAGATTTTCTGTACGCAATTTGTAGAGCTTTGCACAGATACCCTGGAACAATGCAGCAATCGTAATGGTTTCCTGCACAGTCATAGGCACATCGCAAATTCTAAATTCAACGGTATTAAAAAAAGGATGCACCCTAAGATCCCACCAGATTTTTTTTCCATTGTCAATGCAATTGGTTTTTACAAGAAGCTTAATATAATTATCATACGCTTCAATGCTATCAAAAAAATCGGGGATGCCTGTGCGTGGAAATTTATCAAAGACTTTTGTGCGAAAAGATTTATAGCCCGTTTGTCTTCCTTCCCAAAAAGGAGAGTTGGTGCTGAGCGCATAAATGTGTGGTAAAAAGTAACGGGCAGAGTTGGCAATGTGAATGGCCATCTGCCTGTGCTCCATTCCTACATGTACATGCAAGCCGAAGATAAGGTTGCTTCTTGCAGCTTCCTGTAATTCATTTACTATTTCATTATACCTTACATGGTCGGTAATTAACTGCCGCTCCCAATGGCTGAAGGGATGTGTGCCCGAAGCGCCTACCCACAAGCCAATGCTGTCCGCAATGCTACTGATAGTTTTGCGAAGGGTTGCCACATCCATAAAAGCCTCATCAATATCCTGGCATATATCTGTACCTACTTCTACAACCGCCTGGTGCATTTCTGCTTTCACCTTATCCTTGATTACTTTCTCACCTTCCTGCACAATTTTTTGCTCATGACTTTTAAGTTCACGGGTGTTAGGGTCTATCACCATGTATTCTTCTTCTATACCCAATGTAAAATGCCTGTAAGATATGCCTGCCATGTTTTATATTAAATTTTGAATTTAAATTTTAAATTATTAACTGCAGTTATTTGTTTATCGTCGTTTGGTGCTTAATTATTTAATTAATTTTTTACCTGCGGCGCTTCTCTTTACATATTCGCCCCAGGTTAAATTATCTCTTCCTTCTTCATACGATCTTGCTTTTTCAATAGCAAATGTTGCGGCGTTTTCAACAACCCAGTCGAAATTTTCCTGGCCCACACTTGTTATTTCTGCATCGGGCGCAGGGTTACAAAAGTCTATTGCATAAGGCACGCCATCACGCAATGCAAGCTCAACAGTATTGAAATCGTATCCTAAATAATTACAAATCTTTAATACAATGTATGTCATTAGCTCCAGCCTTTCTTTGTCAGGTTTAAAATCGGCGATGTATCTTAAGTGATGAGGATTGCGTGGCTCATAAGGCATAATATGAACATATTTTCCGCCGATGCAATAACAACGGTAATATTCATCAAATATAATTTCTTCCTGCAGCAGCATTACCAGCTCCCCGGTTTCTGCATGCTTGTTAAAAAGATCATCTACATCATTTACTTTATAAACATTTTTCCAGCCACCACCAGAGAAGGGTTTCATGTATGCAGGAAAACCTACGTAACTAAAAATGCTTTCCCAATCCAAAGGAAATGCAAGGTTTGAAAACGACTGCTCAGTTGTATCAGCGGGTAAAACTTTTGAAGGAAGAATAACCGTTTTTGGAACAGGCACATTTATTTTTGTTGCAAGACAGTTATTAAAAAATTTTTCATCTGCACTCCACCAGAAAGGATTATTAATTACAGCCGTTCCGCAGAGCGCCGCATTTTTTAAATAAGCCCTATAGAAAGGAATGTCCTGCGATATACGATCCACAATCACAGCATAGCCGCTGCTTTCACCCTGCATTACTTTATCAATGCGAACCGGCTCTGCAGTGATTCCATCTATGTTTTTACTGTTTATTCTTTCAATGAAAGCTTCGGGAAAGCTTCTTTCTTTTCCGAATAAAATTCCAATTTTTTTCATAATGCATTTTTTAATTTATGGAATGTGGGTGGAGGGAATGCTGTTGTTGCCAAATATATTTTACCACACCAATATAGCAAAATTAAATTTCAGAATCTGAAACTCTTTTTTTGAAAAGAATAAAAATTATAACACTAATTTATTCACAATCTATACAACACGAACTCAAATACACGAATGAATACAGGAATATTTTTTCATGTAATCGGGTTTAAAAATTCATGCAATCAATTATATTCATTTTGGTTTATTTTTGGCGAAATATGCAATCGGAAAAAGTACAACGCATCTTCTCAGAAACCCATATCCTTACATCTGCACTTTTAAACAGAGACGTAACCCTAAGCATCTTTTCACCCCTGCAGCAAATACCAGCAGAAGAGATGAGCCTGTTGCTTATTAATGACGGCCAGGATCTTGAAGTGATGAATTTTGAAAATATTCTGGAAGAATTATATGCTGATGAAAAAATTGCACCTGTTTTTTTTGTTGGAATAGATTGTGGTAAAGACAGAAAGAATGAATATGGCACTGCAAAAATTTTAGATTCCAAAGGAAGAGGAACCAAAGCGCTTTTGTATCATCGTTTTATTTTCGAAGAATTACTTCCGTTTATCAGAAGTAATTACACACTTCCTACTTTCAAAGAAAAATCATTTTGCGGTTTCTCACTGGGAGGGCTAAGCGCACTTGATATCGTTTGGAACCACCCGACGGAATTTACAAAAGTTGGTGTGTTCAGCGGATCGTTTTGGTGGCGCACCGTTAGTCAGAACGATCCTTTATTTGATGAAAACAATCACCGGATAATGCATAATCAAATAAAGAACGGCGAATACTATCCCTGGTTGAAATTCTTTTTTGAAACGGGCACGCTCGATGAAACTGCAGATAGAAACAAGAATGGTATAATTGATTCCATTGACGATACGCAATCTCTTATAGAAGAGCTCGTAAAAAAAGGATATAGTCCCGAAAGTGATATTCAATACCTGGAATTAAAAGATGGCAAGCATAATGTTGCGACATGGGGGAGGGCTTTTCCTGAATTTTTAAAATGGGGTTGGGGGAGATAATTGGCTAATGTGATAATTAGCCTATTAGATAATGAAAATTTTAAATAAGGGCAGATGGATTTCATTAGCACATTGGCGTATTAGCTAATTATCACATTTTCTTTTCAATCACACTTATTTTTCCTGTACGCTCCATAAAAATTTCATCAATATTTTCCAGGCTATTTTGGTTTAGCTTTAATCTTACTTCTTCCATAATGTCTCCATAGCTCAACAAACATTTTCTCAGGTTTTTATCGTTGAGCTTACCTTCTTTATATAAAGTATACGGTGTGCCTTTAACGAGATGACTGATCATTTGATTGTTTACGCTAATGCCGGCAATAATTTTATGTACGGTTACCAAAGCCACTGAAGCAACTACTGTTGGTACAAATGGCGATGCGCCTACAATAGCACGGGTTAAGACAGCCCCAAGCATAATAATAATACAGGTATCAAAAGCGCTTTTGATACCAAAGACCCTCATGCCGGTATAACGGATAAGAATCAACGCAATAAAAAATATAACTATTGCACGCAAGCTCATTTGCAGTGCATTCAGATTCTGGTCTTGCCCGAAGAGTTCATATATTGTTTGCATGGTTATAATTTTTAATGAATTAATCAAAACTAAAATAAGAATAATGAAAAAACAATTAAGCTGAATACATCTCTTGTCTGTGTAAAAGCAAATGAAAAAAATTATTTTATATATTTAGAAATCAAATCAATAAAAGATGTCATGAAAAATAAAATTATTAACCTGCTTTTTACTTGTTTCATTTCCCTTTCATCATTTTGCCAGACCTATATTACCAATGTAACCTTAATAGATGTTGAAAAGCGAAAACTAATTCCGGAACAAACAGTTACTGTTTCAGGTGATATCATTTCTAAAATTCAATCTTCAAAGAATATAAAAACTCCTGCAAATGCGGTAGTTATAGATGGCAGAGGAAAATTTTTAATGCCAGGCTTTACTGATGCACATGTACATTTTTTTCAAAGCGGTGGTTTATATACAAGGCCTGATGGGCTTGACTTTCGGAAACACAAGCCTTATGAAAAAGAGATAGAATGGGTTCATAAAAATATGGAAGATTTTTTGCGCCGTTACGTGCAAGCCGGTATAACATCGGTAATAGATGTAGGAGCAACCTTTAGTTTTTTACAACAAAGAGATTCATTTGCAAATAAAAGTTATGCTCCTTCAATATACATGACGGGCCCATTACTTACTTCTTATGAACCTCCTGTTTTTAAAGATTTAAAAAATGATGAGCCATTCATTCTTGTAAAAACTCCTGAAGACGGGATAAAGGGAGTACAGCAGGAACTACCTTATCATCCTGATTTCATAAAAGTATGGTATATAATAAATGGAACAGATAAAGAAGCTGCTGCTAAAAATTTTGTTCCTGTTATAAAAGCAATAATTGATGAAGCGCATAAAAATAATTTAAAGGTTGCCGTGCACGCTACTGAAAGAATTACTGCACAGTTAGCTGTTGAAAATGGCTGCGATTATCTTGTGCATGAAGTGGAGGATGAAATAGTTAAGGATGATTTTTTGAAATTACTTAAAGATAAAAAGATAATACTTTGTCCAACCCTTATTGTAGCAGATGGCTATTCCAACACCTTCGGACAAAAAAATAATTTTTCTCTTCACGATCTTACAAAATCAAACCCTGAGCAGATCGGCTCATTAACAGACTTAAAGCATTTGCCCGATACAGCAATGATAAACTCTATGAGAAAAAGAAATAGCTCACCGCGTGCAATTAATTATTTTAATCATGTGGATTCAATAAGAATGATTAACCTTAAAAAAATGACTGATGCAGGAATTACAATTGCAGCAGGTACTGATGCAGGTAACATAGGTACACAACATGCATCTTCATTTTTAAGCGAGTTACAGGCAATGAAAAGGAGCGGCTTAACTAACTGGCAGATTATTCAATCAGCCACTATTAACGGGGCAAAGGTTTTAAGTAAAGAGAAAATTTTTGGAAGTATCGCTGTTGGAAAAAAGGCTGATATGATTTTATTAAATGCAAATCCACTGGACAGCATTGAAAATATAACTGCCATAAATTTAGTTGTAAATAAAGGACATGTTATTAACCCTGATACGCTCATAAAAGAAACGCCATTGGCTTTGGTTCTGCGCCAGTTAAATGCTTATAATGAAAGAAATATAGAAGCATTTGTAGAGCCTTATGCTGATGATGTGGAAATGTACTATTTCCCTGATAAGCTTATTGGCAAAGGAAAAGATAATATGCGAAAACAATATTCTCAGATTTTTAATAAATTCCCAGAATTACATTGTGAAATAAAAGAAAGAATTATACAGGGTAATATTATAATTGATAAAGAAAGTGTTTCAGGCATAAACAAAACAGCAATTGAAGGAACATCAATTTATCAAATAGAAAATAATAAAATTAAAAAAGTGTACGTAATGTTGTAGTTACACTGGTGATTTATAACGGCATTAATAACTTTCTCAAAACTTATATAGGTAATCTTACAAAGGCTTCCATAGCTGCATATTTTGTAAGGCCCAGTTTTGCATACAAGTCTGCTGTGTTAGCATTTCTTTCTTCGGCACGTTGCCAAAACTCACGGTTATCACTTCCCTGGAAAGGAACGCTGTCTTTTTGTGATTGATGAATAAAAATTCCATAACGTTTTTTTCTTACCTGGTCGGGGCTCATAGGAACAGCCATTTCAATTTCGCTGATATCCCATTCTTCCCAGGCACCTTTATATAACCATACCCGGCAATCTGCCAGCCATTCATCACCGGCTTCTTTCATAAATGCAAGCGCCGCAAGAATAATATCTATGCAAACTTTATGAGTGCCGTGCGGATCGGCAAGGTCTCCGGCGCAAAATACCTGCTGAGGCTTTACTTTTCGCATAAGCTTTACCGTTAGTTGCACATCTTCATCGCTCATCGGGTTTTTTTCTATCGTTCCTGTTTCATAAAAAGGAAGATTCATAAAATGAATATGTTCTTCTTTAAGTCCAACATATTTACAGGTTGCTCTTGCTTCGCATCGCCGTATCAATCCTTTTATGCTGCGTATCTCATCTGTATCTTTTTCGCTTGATTTTTTTTGGTTGATAAATGATGTCGCCTTACTAAATATTGTTTTACTGATAGTATCATCAATATCAAATATTTTTTCGAAGCCTACGGCAAAGTCAAGAAATCTTGTAACAAATTCGTCAGTAACCGCAATGTTGCCGCTTGTTTGATATGCAACATGCACAGTATGCTCCTGGTCGTGCAATCGCATAAACGTACCACCCATACTTATAATATCATCATCAGGGTGGGGAGAAAATATAAGGACTCTTTTTGGAAAAGGAAGACTTCTTTCCGGATGATTAGGAATTGAAGAATCAGGTTTGCCACCGGGCCAGCCGGTGATACTGTCACGAAGCATATAATACACTTCAAGATTTATCTCATAGGCATCCCCTTTTTCGGCCAGCAAATCACTCAAGCCAAATTCATTATAATCATGATTGGTAAGACTTAGTACTGGTTTATCAAGTTTTAAAGCAAGACTTATTACAGCGCTTTTAATAATGTCAGGTGTCCATTCACACTCACCTGTAAGCCATGGAGATTTGAATCGTGTTAATTCTGAGGCTGCAAATTCATCTAGTAAAAAAGTGCAGCTATCATGGTTTTGCAATAAAGAAGCGGGCACTTCTTCTGTTGGTTTTCCTTCAACAGCTTTTTGAATGACCGGAGCTTTTGTTTTACCCCATGCCATCAAAATAATACTGCGTGATTTCATAATGGTACTAATACCCATCGTAATTGCCATCCGCGGAACCTGAGAAATATTTCCAAACTCATGTGAGTTAGCAATACGTGTTGAATTCTCTAAAGTAACAAGCCTTGTTTTAGAATAAACGGGCGAGCCTGGCTCATTAAAACCAATATGTCCGTTACTTCCTATTCCCAATATCTGCAGATCAATACCGCCGGCATCCGCAATTTTTTTTTCGTAATCGGCACAATGTTGTTTTACTTTTTCCCTGGGAATCATTCCATCCGGTAAAAAATAATTTTCAGGATCAATATCTGTTTGTTCAAATAAATATTTCCGCATGAAATAATGGTAGCTGTTGAGCGCATTCGGTTCCATTGGATAATATTGATCAAGGTTGAATGTGATCACATTTTTAAAACTCAATCCTTCTTCCTTGTGCAGCTTCACCAGTTCGGCATACAATGATTTAGGAGTAGAGCCGGTTGCAAGGCCAATTACGGCATTCTTACCTTTAGCATTTTTTTCTTTTATCAACTCAGAAATTATCCGGGCTACATGTTGTGAACCTTCTTTTGGAGTATTAAATATTTGTACAGGAATTTTTTCAAGAGAATCAATCATAAAAACGTTATTTAAATTTGATGTCTCCATTATGTGTATGAGTCACCTTAATTTGTAATGGATTTATAAACCCAAATATTGCAATCAACAAAAAAGAAACAAAAATATAAGCTGTGTAGTAACTATTTTTTTCAACACTTTAATTGCCTGGTACACAAGATTGCGGGCAGCCTGGTAATTTATATTCATAATCCCGCTTACTTCTTCATAACTTAAGTTTTGTTGAAATTTTAAATATATTATTTCCTTTTGACGGGCAGATAGTTCCTGCATAGCATTGAAAACTTTTTGTGCAAGTTCTTTATTTTCCTGGTTATTTATTAAAAGCATTTCATAACTTATTTCAAATTCAATTTCATGAACTTCCGGAAGGAAACTGCTTGTTTTACCGGCTTTGCCAATCGCTCTCACTAACTTAAACTTGAAAGCCTTGAAAAAATATGCTTTGAGAGAAAGTATCTCTGCTTTACCATGAGTTCGCCATAAATCAATAAAAAGGTCCTGGATACAATCTTCTATGATTGCATGATCACCGGTGATTTTACAACCATAATTAAAAAGTTCACTGTAGTAATTTTTAAATATAGATACAAATGATTCAGTATCTCCATTCCTGAACTGACTCCATAACACATTATCTCTATTAGTTTCGTTTACTGCCATAATATTCATTCCATTAACACAAGAGATGATCAGTTTACAACCAATTGAAATATTCAATAACCAGGTTTAATACTTCGTAAGCAGAAAAAGAATGAAAGGTATCCGGCAAAAACGCAAGTATAATTTTTTTTAAAATAATTGGTTACAAATTCTCTAATCAATACACTTAGTAAATATAGAAGGTAAAATATGAAGGAAAATTACAATAATTCGGAAGATTTTTTAGACGATCAAAGTTTTGTATCATGGGTATTTAAATCTGATAAGAAAGACATTGCTGAATGGGATACCTGGTTAAGCAATAATCCTGCAAAAGTCCTAATGGCAAATGATGCTGCCTCTATTTTAAATCTTACACGTTTAAAAGATATTCCTGTAAGTACTCAACAACTTGCTGAGGCGGAAGCAAGGCTTCGCTTTTCTTTGCAAGCCGATTTTACTCCTGCAAAAATTATTAATTTTAAAAGAAGAAAAGTTTGGTATGCAGTTGCTGCTATTTTAATAATATCACTCGCAGTTGGCCTTAGCCTTATTTTTAATTCTCCTGAGAAATCCCAATTTGCCACAAATTACGGACAAGTAAAAAGTGATAAGCTACCGGATGGCACTGAAGTTATTCTGAATGCCCATAGTACAATCAGCTATGGTAAACAATGGAAAAATGGTACTGACCGTGAAGTTTGGATCAAGGGCGAAGCATTCTTTCATGTTAAAAGAACCCCTTCACATGATAAGTTCATAGTACATACAGATGCATTTGATATAGAAGTCACCGGTACATCTTTTAATGTTATTAACCTTGATGGTAAAAGTAGTATCATATTAAAAGAAGGCAGCGTAAAAATACATCGCACAGATGAAGCAGAAATAATAATGAAGCCCGGAGATTTTGTTGAATTCAGCAATAAACAGATACAAAAGAAAACGGTCACTAAACAGGATTATATTGCATGGACTGATAATAAACTGGTATTTGACAATACTTCTTTAACTGATGTAGCAAATATTATTAAAGAACATTACGGTGTAGATGTTATATTGAAGGGGAGAAACATTGCTGCAGAAACTATCACCGGTATAATGCCCAATAATAATTTAGAAGTTTTATTACAGGCGCTTGATGCGACACAGGAAATTAATGTAGTACGTACCAAAGATTCCATTACAATTATAACTGAAGTTCAATAATTTATTCAAACATTAAAAAGCTGCAAAATGAGAATACTTAAGATTACAATCTTACTACTGTGTTTAATTGTTACATTTTTATGTACGGATATTGGCAGGGCATATGCACAGAATAATTATTCCTATAACACAGATAATGCAAAGAATATAAGCACAAAAAAATCTGGTTTTTATTTACAGGAGGATGCAAAAAATGAAAAGAGTAAACTCATTAATGTTTTAAAAGAACTCAATAAGGTCAAAGGAGTTTACTTTATGTTCTCCAACCAGTCATTGGGTAATAAAGTTGTAAATATAGTTGATGATATGAGTGAGGAGGTGGAATTAATATTGGATAAAATACTAAAAAATACAGGGCTTGCTTACAAGAAAATCAATAATAATACTTTTGTAATTCTTTCAATAAAAGATGTTGAAAAATCAACGTCAGGTATTCAAAGCATTGGATATTCCAATATGATAGCTGTTGAATCACAATCAAATTTCACCGCTCCCGATGAGGTAATTACAGGTAAAGTGGTTGATAAAGATGGTAACTCTGTTCCGGGTGTAAGTGTAGCAATAAAAGGAAAAGGAAAAGGAACATCTACCAATAGTAGTGGGGTTTTTAGTATTGAGGCAGAAAAGGGAGATGTATTAATTTTTACATCTGTCGGTTACGAATTACAACAGTTTGTTGTAGGTAATGATAATACCATACAGATAGCGCTTGTTGAAAATAACAAGCAACTCAACGAAGTGGTAGTAACTGCCTTAGGAATTGAACGTAAATCTAAAAGCTTAACCTATGCTACTCAAAAAGTAAGCAATGCCGATTTAACCACTGTTAAAGATGCAAGTTTTGTAAACAGCTTAACCGGTAAAGTTGCAGGCGTTACTATTACTAAAAGCTCCTCCGGAATTGGCGGATCTACAAGAGTAATTATAAGAGGTAATAAATCAACCCGTGAAAACCAGCCTCTTTATGTGGTGGACGGCGTACCCTTATCAAATTTTTCTCCTGGGCAGCCTGGTGACGTGTACGGCCAAACGTTAGGGTATGTGGGCATTGATGGTGGTGATGGTATTGCCAACATTAATCCCGATGATATTGAAAGCTTGAATGTTTTGAAAGGCGCTTCTGCTGCAGCACTATATGGTAGTGCCGCTGCAAACGGAGTTATATTAATTACTACAAAAAAAGGAAAGGCCGGGTCGGTGAAGATTGATGTTTCTTCTGAAGTAACATTTGATTCAAGACTATATAAAACCCCTTTGCAATTTAAATATGGACAAACGATCCCCGTTACTGATAGTACTACCGGTAGCGCTGATAGCTGGGGAAATGCGATAAATGCGCCAAATCATGTTGATCCGTTTTTCCGTACCGGAGTTACCACATTTAATTCTCTTTCATTAACGGGGGGCAATGAAAAATCTCAGTCTTATTTTTCATACTCCTATCTTGATAACAAAGGAATTATCCCCACTTCAAAATTGTATAAACATAATTTTACTTTTAGAAATAACTACAAGCTTAGCGAAAAATTTTCTACTGATTTTAGCGTTTTATATATAAACCAGGAATCTTCAAACAGGCCTGTTAGCGGCCTTTACGATAATCCACTTACAGGCTTGTACCAATTTCCAAGAGGATTAGACTTTAATAATTATAAGAATAATTATGAAGTGTATTCTCCGGTGCGTAATTTTCCTATACAAAACTGGTGGGATCTAAATAGTGATAAAGGATACACGGGATCGGAAGTTGAACAAAACCCTTATTGGTTACTAAACAGAAATGTAAGTAAAAATAAACTGGATAGAATTTACAGTAATCTATCTGTTGTCTTCAAAATTAATGGCTGGTTAAGCTTACAGGCCCGGGGTAACATTGATAAATCTTTAAACAATATAGATGTAAAAAGTTATGCAACTACCCATCCTATATTAACTGCTTTTAAAGGTAGCTACAGTTTATTAAAAGCGGTAAATACACAATTATATGGTGATCTTCTATTAACAGGAAATAAAGATTTATCAGAAAATCTGCGCCTTAGTGCAACTATTGGCTCAAGCATAACGGATACTAAACTTGATCAAACCAGTTTTGGTACTAAAACCTCAGGAGGTGATGGGCTTCAAATCGCTAATGTCTTCGTGTTGTCAAACATTGTTCCGAACAACCTTAGTATATCTCAGGGCGGCGATCACAATGGACTTAGCCACAAACAAGTGCAGGCTTTATTTGGAACTGCACAACTCAACTGGAAAGAAAATTTATATCTGGACCTTACGGCACGAAACGACTGGTCTTCTACCTTTGCATTTACCCCAACAAAAAATAAGGGATATTTCTATTATTCTGCAGGGGTAACTGCTGTTTTAAGTGATATATTAAAAATGGCTGAACCTGTCAGCTTTAGCAAGGTTCGTATTTCGTACGCAAGAGTAGGTAACGATGTAGCAGCTTATGCGTCGAATATTCCTGATTTTTATCCCAACTTCGATGCTAACCAGGGAATAAATAAGAACAACATCGGGCCATACCCGGGTACTTATTTAAAACCCGAGGATAACCGTTCATTTGAGGTTGGTACAGAGTGGGGCTTTCTAAAAAGCCGGCTTGGCTTTGATTTTACATTTTATCAAAATAATAATTATAAGCAGTATTTAACGGTACCCGCGCCACAAGGTTCAGGAGTTAATACATGGTATATAAATGGTGGTAACATTCAAAATACTGGAGTGGAACTGTCTGTTTTTGCAACACCTGTTAGCACTCCTAAAATTAAATGGACATCTACTATCAATTTTGCTTCGAATAAAAATAAAGTCGTTAGTCTCTCAAATGATCAATTAAATGTCGTTAAGAAATTTTACAATCTTACCGGTATCGGGAATTTTATGTACGCTTCTGATATAGTTGTAGGGGGCTCCTGGGGTGATATCTACGGATATTTTTTTAAGAGAAATGCTTCCGGCTACATTATAGTTGATTCAGCCGGCGTGCCGTCACGCGGGGAGGACACTTCTGCAAATCCTGTTGTAGGTGACAGTAAACAAAAATTCCTCGGCAATCCTAATCCTAAGTATACTATTGGCTGGTCAAACACAATAACTATCAGTAAATTTACAATCAGTTTTTTAATTGATGGAAGGTTTGGCGGAAAAGTGTTGAGTGAAACGCAGGGAATTTTAGATAGATTGGGTGATAGTAAAGCAACAGCAGATGCCCGCGACGCAGGAGGAGTTTCATTTGATGCGGTTACAGCAGATGGCTCTAAATATACCGGTAAAACGGATGCCAGATTGTTTTATAGTGCAGTGGGAGGAGCAGGTGGAATTTCAGAATACTATATTTATGACGCTACTAATGTAAGGCTTAGAGAATTGGCGTTAGGTTACACGCTTCCTATAAAAACGAAGGGTATATCATCCGTTAAGCTTTCATTGATAGGTAGAAATTTATTCTTCTTTTCAAAGAAAGCTCCCTTTGACCCGGATATATCAATGGCTACAAACAATGGCTTACAGGGTATAGAAACTTTTGGAATACCAAGCACACGCAGTATGGGAGTTTCTTTAAAAGTCGGATTTTAATTTATACACTAATAAAGAAAAAAATATGAATAAAAATAATCTTATAAAACACATCTTCAATTTGTCAATAGTTATTTGTAGTATGATACAAATGTCTTCTTGTACAAAAAAGTTTGAAGAGTATAATACTAATCCCATCGGCATTAGTAACCAGCAATTAACTGCAGATTATCAAAATTTAGGCGGGCCCTTGAAGCAGGCACAATTGAATATAGTAGCAGCTTCACCTGCGTGGGTATATCAACTGACTCAAAATTTGAATGCTGATATTTTTTCCGGTTATATGATGACGCCTTCTGCCTTTAATAACAATGTAAACAACACCAATTATTTTATGATGGATGGCTGGAATGGTTTACCATGGAGCTGGGCATATGATAACGTAATGAGCACTACTGCACCGGTTTTAAAAGCAACTACCGATGCTAAATATGCAGCATATTATCAATGGGCGAAGATACTTAGAGTTGAAGCCATGCACAGGGTAAGTGATGTATACGGACCTATAATATACACTCATTATGGTAATTTAAATGCTGATGGCAGCGTAACTTATGATTCTCAACAGGAAGCATACAATGCATTTTTTGCAGACCTTGATTCTGCTATTAATGTATTTACAAACCTTGTGAACTCAAAGTCCCTTCCTGTGTTTGCCAAATATGACTTAGGTTATGGAGGAAGCTATGACAAATGGTTGAAGTTTGCCAATACATTGCGCCTGCGTTTGGCCATCCGTATAAACGCAGCAGACCCGGTAAAAGCGAAACTTGAAGGAGAAAAAGCGTTAGCAAATTCCGGTGGTTTGCTTACAACAAATGACGATAATTTATTTATAAACATTGGTACCAATGATAACCCGCTTAAAGTGATCAATAATGATTGGGGCGATATACGCCTGGGCGCTCCTTTGGCTTCTATTTTAAATGGCTATTCTGATAAAAGAATTACCAAATACGCTTTGCCGGCAACAGATCCATTAGAAGCAGGTAAATTTATCGGCATCAGGAATGGTGTCAATATAGATGCCGGTTCCCGTTATTCAGGTTATTCCAAATTAATTTATACTGATCAGAATAATGTCAAATATGTACAATTGATGGTGGCTGCTGAAGCCTGGTTTTTGAAAGCTGAAGCTGCTTTAAATGGATGGACCAGTGCCGGAGATGCACAAACAAATTATGAAAAAGGTATTTCAACTTCTTTTGATCAAAATGGTATTTCAGATGTGGCATCTTATCTAGCAGATGCCACAAGCAAAGCCCAGCCTTATGTTGATCCGAAAGCCATTAATGCAAATTATGATCCGGCACCTGGTTTAAACGATGTACCTGTTGGAGATCCCAACTTAACTGCGATTCCAATAAAGTGGAACGCTGGGTTTACTAATGCCCAAAAGTTGGAACAAATAATTACACAAAAATGGATCGCACTTTACCCGGATGGTGTAGAAGCATGGAGCGAGTTTAGAAGAACGAGATATCCAAAATTATTCCCGGTGGTTATAAATAATAGTGCAGGCAAAATACCAACGGCTAAATTTATAAGACGTCTTCCTTTCGCTTCCGGAGAACTGAGTAATAATACTATTGGTGTACAAGGAGCTATTACAAAATTAGGTGGCCCGGATACAGGCGGAACACCACTTTGGTGGGATAAAAACTAATTACTGTTTTTTATTTTATGTATTTTTATTAGAGGTTGTCCAACAAGGCAACCTCTATTTATTAAGCTACTCCTGATATGAAATTGTTTTCTTTTTTTGCGATTATTATATTAATGATAACGTCCTGCTCAACGAAAGAAAAATTATTTTCACGTCTTGATTCTTCACAAACAGGAATTACATTTCGCAATCTTTTGCAGGAAACACATGATGAATTCAACATTGTATTGTATCCTTATTTTTATAATGGCGGCGGTGTTGCTGTTGGTGATATTAATAATGATGGCTTGCCGGATATCTGTTTTACCGGCAACATGGTAAAAAACCGCCTTTATCTCAATAAAGGAAATTTTCATTTTGAAGACATTACAGAAAAATCAGGCATTGCATCGAAGGAAGGCTGGTGCACAGGGGTTACAATGGCTGATGTAAACGGCGATGGAAAGCTGGACATTTATATTTGCAGAAGCGGTTTAGAAAATTCTTCTTACAGAACCAATCTTTTATTCATTAATAATGGTTCTTCTCCTTCTCCTGATGGAGAGGTTACTTTTACTGAAAGTGCTCACCAATATGGCCTTGATGATGCGGGCTATTCTACACAGGCTTCTTTTTTTGATTATGATAAAGATGGTGATCTCGATATGATGCTCATAAATCAATCTACTCCCCAATATTCAAAAGGGAGAATAGAATATCTGCGAATGCGCAACCAGCCTGTTGATAGCATCTTAAGTAATAAATTATTTAGAAATGATAACGGGCATTTTACAGATGTTTCCAAACAGGCGGGGATTACTTCAAATCCTTTAAGTTTTAGCCTGGGCATAAGTACTGCTGATATAAACAAAGATGGGTGGCCGGATATTTATATTGCCAACGATTTTAAAGAACCCGATTATTATTTTGTAAATAACAAGAATGGAACTTTTACTGAACAATTAAATAAAAGTTTTTCTCATACTTCTTTATATGCAATGGGGATTGATGTTGCTGATTATAATAACGATGCCTTGCCAGATGTTGTTGAACTTGATATGCTGCCTGAAAGTAATCATGCACAAAAGATGCACATGGGTACAGATGGGTTCGATCAATATTATCCTCTTTTTAAACAAGGAATGCCATTTGAATACATGAAAAATAGTTTGCAAAAAAACAATGGTGACGGTACTTTCAGCGAAATAGGGCAATTGGCCGGCATCTCTAACACCGATTGGAGCTGGACACCTTTACTGTGCGATTTTGATAATGACGGATTAAAGGATTTGTTCGTAACCAATGGCTACAAACGAGATAACACGCAGCTCCAGTTTGTAAAGTATTCTATGGATCAATCTATAAAAATGCAGCAGGGTGGCAGCGCAGTTAATGTGGCAGAATATATTTCTCACATGCCATCAGTAAAAATTGATAATTATATGTATCAAAATGAAGGCAATGATAAATTTGTAAATAAAATAAAAGATTGGGGCTTAGGCGGAGAAACCTTATCTAACGGTGCTGTATACGCAGATCTGGATAATGATGGTGATATGGATTTAATAACAAACAATATTGATGACTATGCAGGCGTGTATAGAAATAATTCTGAAATAATAAATAAAAATAATTTTCTCAGGATAAAGTTGCAGGGAGAAGCAAAAAACAGTTTGGGTTTTGGAGCCAAAGTATATGTTATGAAAAATGATAAAACTTTTTACCAGGAAGAAAATCCTGTAAGAGGTTATTGTTCATCAGTTGATCCTGTATTAAATTTTGGCTTAGGCAAAATGGAAAATGTAGATTCTCTTTTAGTGATTTGGAATGATGATAAATCGCAGCTATTGAAAAATATAAAAACGAACCAAACCCTCACTATAAAACAAAGTGAAGCAATAGTGCGGAATGAAACGGAAAAGGCAACTGTAAAATATTTTTCTGAAATGCCCGGCTGTATTGATTTCACCCATGTTGAGAATGACTTTAATGATTTTGCGGTGCAAACCCTATTACCTTCTTATTTATCAGGGCAAGGACCATGTATGGCAATAGCAGATGTAAATAAAGATGGAAGAGACGATATTTATATTGGTGGTGCCAAAAATAAATCCTCACAGTTGTTTATACAAAATGCAGATGGAAATTTTGTAAACAAACCGCAACCGGCATTTGCTAATGATTCTTTGAATGAAGAGACAGTTGCAACTTTTTTTGATGCAGATAATGATGGTGATATGGATTTATATGTAGGTTCCGGAGGCTATGAATTTTCAGAAAATGATTCTCTGTTGCACAACAATGTTTATATAAATGATGGTAAAGGAAATTTTACAAAAAAAGAAAATGCTTTACCCTTTATGCTAATGAATACTGGTTGTGTGAAAGCTGCTGATATCGATGGAGATGGCGACATGGATTTGTTTGTTGGAGGAAGATGTGTGCCGGGTAAATATCCTACGGCACCTCTAAGTAAAATTTTATTAAACGATGGCAAAGGAAATTTCACTGATGCTACTTCAATCGTTTGCCCTGCTATAGATCGTATAGGCATGGTAACAGATGCAGTTTGGATAGACATAAATAAAGATGGGAAGAAAGATTTAATAATAGCAGGAGAGTGGATGCCCCTTAAAATATTTTTAAATCTAAATGGAAAATTAACCGATGCTTCAGCAGATTATATAAAGTTTCCATCCTATGGCTGGTGGAATAGAATTTATGCGGATGATTTTGATAATGATGGCGATACCGATTTAGTATTAGGTAACCAGGGATGGAACAATCAATTCAGCGCAAGTGAGCAAAAGCCTGTGAGCCTTTACTTTAAGGACTTTGATGGCAACGGTTCCATAGATCCTTTTATGTTTTATTTTATTGGCGATACATCTTATCCCGCTTATTCAAGAGATGATATTGTTCAACAGGTGCCATCATTCAATAAAAAATATTTGTACTATACTGACTATGCAGATGTAACAATAAGCAACATGTTTACGAAAGAGCAAATAAAAAATGCACCTGAATTAAAAGCCAACAACCTGGAAACAGTTTACCTGGAAAATACCGGTCATGGATTTATTCCTAAACAATTACCGGTAGAGGCACAATATGCTCCTGTGTATGCAATAACTGCTGCTGATGTAAATAGCGATGGTAATAAAGATCTCATCCTCGCCGGTAATAATATATGGACAAGAATAAAATTTGGACGCTATGATGCCAATCATGCTATATTATTATTAGGAGATGGTAAAGGAAATTTCACTTATGTACCGCAATGGCAAAGTGGATTAAATGTACAAGGCAATGTAAGAGCCATTGAACAAGTCGGCAGTAAATTAATCTTTGGAATTAATAATGGTAAAGTGATGAGTTATAAATTCAAATGAAGAAGTTGAATAGATGTCTGGCCTGACACCTATTCAACTTCAATCTCATCAGCAAATAACCATGCGGGGTTTCCTGCGCCGGGTAATCCTGAAGGAATGATTCCCAAATTTTTTGCAATGACTTTTATAAATCTTGCCGATGTATTTACAGGCAATGTAAATTTTCGTGTGCCTTTATCCTTTAAGCTGTCAATAGAGATTGTAGCAACTGAAGTATAATTTTGACCATCGGTAGATACTGCTACTTCAATTTGTTTGGGAAGATAAATCCAGCTGCCATTTTGCTCAAGGACATTGAGTGAAACATTTTTTATTTTTGTGGTATCACCCAGGTCAATAGTTGCTTCTAAATCTTTCCCAAGAAACCCCAGCCATTCCGAAGATTCTGATAGTTTTTTAGTAGTAACGATTCCATTAACCAATGTGAAAGCCCCACTGCCGGCATATTTTGCCTCAGACTGCTCTTTAAGTGTTATTTTTTTTCCTGTTGCTTTATTAAATGAAAAATTTTTAGAAATGATGTTGCTCTTCTTTCCATTAATTTCTAAAAATGCTCCAGCTCGTGTTGATGAATTAATTTTTAAGGGGGCTTTATAAATTTGCCAGCCCGATGTTGAATCACCAATTTCGTATTTAATATTACCATTTTGAAATTTGCTGTCAAGTTTAAGAAGTACTCCATCATAGTTATCTTCAGGCAATACCGAAGCTTGTAAATCAAAATACGCAGTACTGTAATTAGCTCCCCACAGTTCATAGCGTTTAATCATGACCGGTAGTTTTGCTTCAAATTCATTCCAGTTTTTGTTTTCCTTCTTTGTCCAAAGTACTTCACTCAATGCGCCCATGCGTGGAAATATCATGTACTCAAGCTTGGATGTATTTTGTATGTATTCAGTCCATAAATTGGCTTGCGCTCCTAACACATAATTTGCTTCTTTTTCATTCAGTTCTTTTGGAACAGGCTCGTAACCATATACCGTTTCAAGTGGCAGGTAGCCGCCAATTGTAATACTGTCTTCATTTTTAGTTTGGGAATAATCGAAATAAAAATAAGAATCGGGAGTCATTATAACATCGTGATGTTGCCTGGCTGCGGCAATTCCTCCTTTTTCACCACGCCAGCTCATAACGGTTGCAGCAGGCGCCAGGCCACCTTCAAGAATTTCATCCCAGCCTATAATTTTTCTGCCTTTGCTGTTTATATATTTTTCAATGGTACTGATGAAAAAACTTTGCAGCCCATGTTCATCTTTTAATTTTTTTTCTTTAATAAGCTTCTGGCAAAATGAAGAACGCTTCCATGCAGTTTTCGGGCATTCATCTCCACCGATGTGAATATACTTTGAAGGGAAAAGCTGTATCACTTCGTCCAATACATTTTCAATAAATTTAAAAGTATAAGCTGATGGACAATACACATCTTCAAATACACCCCATGTTTGCTGCACCTGTTTGCCGGTGCGGCTTCCGCTCCATGATGTTGTTGAAGATATTTGTGTCGATTCATTTGGGAAGCAACTTAATTGAGGGTAAGCCGCTATTGCCGCTGAAGAATGGCCCGGCATCTCTATTTCAGGAATAACAGTTATATACCGATCCTGTGCATACCTTACAACTTCTTTCACTTCTTTCTGTGTATAAAATCCTCCGTAATGCAAACTGTCATTTCCTGTTCCCGGATAACGGCCAATTAATGTTCCGTTCCTAAATCCACCAATAGAAGTGAGCAATGGATATTTTTTTATTTCTACTCTCCAGCCCTGGTCGTCAGTTAAGTGCCAATGAAAATTATTGAGCTTATGATAAGCCAGGTAGTCAATATATTTTTTTATATACTCCACAGGAAAGAAATGACGGCTTACATCAAGGTGCATGCCTCTGTATTGAAACCGGGGATAATCTTTAATGGAGATATATGGTATGTCTAATGAACTCATTTTTTGCACTGGTAATAATTGTATCAACGTTTGGATACCGTAAAAAGCACCAGCTTCATTGTCGCCTGCAATGTATATCCCATTATTATTGATAGTCATGGTATAGGCACCGGCGACAGGATTGTCCATTCTCTCAAAATTGAGAACGATGGAATTTTTATCAATTGAATGTTTCACTATATTCAATTTAAAGCCATAAAGTCTTTGCAGGTAATCATTAAAAAATTTAGCACTTTTTTCTAAACCACTTCCCTCTAAAATAATTGAAGTGTTTTTTGTTATAGTAAATGTTGCGGCAATTTTTGGCATTATTATTTCGGCCGGTTGGGGAACTATAGTTATTTTTTGTGCCATTGTTGAAACACTTATAATTAGCGAAAACAAGAATGCAATTTTCTTCATTAGATAGTTTTATTGAACGTATTTTAAAAATTAATTAAGCGTTACAATTTCTGTGGCCTCAAAATTTTTGAGAACTAATAATCATTATCGCCTGATATTAAAAAGTCAGCCTTAGAATCTTTTGCTAAGACTAAAATGTAATTGTCTTTTGGATCACGACCGGTTGTAACCGATGTAGTGGGATTGCAGATTCAATTAGTATCGCTTCATTAATAAATATTTTTTTAAAGTTACAAATCATTTACGACGGGTAATACAATTTTAGATGCATTCACTTTATCATGGTAGATTTTTATGTCTGCCTTTTGAAAATCACTATCATCAGCTTTATAGATGTCTGTAAATTTTTGCGGGTTACGGTCAGCAAGGGGAAACCAACTGCTTTGTATTTGTATCATGATGCGATGCCCCTTTAAAAAAGTATGAGCTACATCAGGCAGTTCCCATTTCACCTCTGTTATTTTCCCGGGGACAAATGGTTCTGGTTTTTCAAAACTATTGCGAAACTTTCCGCGTATAATTTCTCCACGTACCAGCATCTGGTAGCCACCCATTGGGTAAGGGCTCCTCCCCGCCTCCTCAAGGGGAGGACGAGGGGGATACTTAAAATCATTGGGAAATACATCAATAAGTTTTACAACAAAATCAGCATCGGTAGTTGAAATAGATGCCACTAAATCTGCAATCACAGGGCCGGCTAGGGTTACCTTATTATTTAAGATTTCGGTTTCATAGGTTAATACATCAGGTCTTCTTGAAGCGAAACGCTGATCGTCATCCATATATTCTCTTGTTCTTTGCGCATGCACATCTTCAGTATAAGGCACCGGGTGAGCAGGGTCACTTATGTATTCATCGTAATCATCAGTATTATTTCGGGTATCGTTCACCGTTAGTAATGGTTTATCATTCAGAAATAATTTATTACCTGCAGTAATATAGAGGTTTTGCTGTTCTATATTTTTTGGTGGCCATGTATTTAATTTCTTCCAGTTATTTTCTCCTGTAAAAAAAATATTGGCTTCAGCAATATTGGAAACATTGCCCTTACCCAATAAGTAATAATTGAAGAAAGGAATTTCAATACTGTCCTGGAAATAAGCAGATGTGTTGCTTCCAAAACGAACATTTCCAAGGTAGCTGCCTTCACTACTCCATTGGCCATGATACCACGGCCCCATTACAATTTTACTATTAGTTTGTGGGCTCTGCTTTTCTGTTGCTTTGTAACAATTCCATGCCCCAAAGCAATCTTCCGCATCAAACAGGCCGCCTACCCAAAGCATTGCTGGTTTTACATTGTACAACCCATTGCGTGCATTGCGTGCTTTCCACCATTCATCATAGGTAGGATGCTGGTATAATTCGTGCCAGAATTTTATGCTGTCGCCGATTAATTTTGCAAAATTTTTTAATGCGCCTGTTTTCAAATAAGCATCATAGTTGTCATCTGAATTAAAATGAAATCCATCTCCGTAATCCATAGTTGGCTTTGGATGTGGTTTCCCAAAAGTTGGATAAAATGAAAACCCATCCATTACAAAAAAAACACCCTTATGATGAAAGTCATCGCCAATAAACCAATCAGTAACCGGTGCCTGCGGACTTACGGCTACCAATGCAGGATGGCCGCTAAGTGCAGCTTCGGTCGAATAAAAACCAGGATAAGAAGTTCCGTTAATACCTACTTTTCCGTTATTGCCGGGTACATTTTTTACAAGCCAGTCAATGGCATCGTAGGTATCACTTGCTTCATCAGTTTGCTTTCCTTTTTTATTTTTAATGAAAGGCCTTACATCAACAAATTCTCCTTCGCTCATGTACCTGCCTCTCACATCCTGCGTCACAAGAATAAAGTTTTCTTTCGCATAATTCATTTTATACGAATACCATATCTGTATAAATTTTTCTTCACCGTAAGGAGCGCACGAGTAAGGTGTTCGTGTCATTAATATCGGATGCTTCTCAGCTTTGTCTTTAGGAGTGTATATCGAAGTGAATAGTTTCACGCCATCACGCATAGTGATGTACCGCTCCATTTTTATATAATTATTTGCGAACCATGCACTGTCAGCATTTTGAGAGAATGACAGGAAAGAAAAAAAGGAAAGTATTATCAGGAATGAAATTTTTTTCATGTAAACATTTTAGAATTTAAATTTAGTAAATGATTACAAGTTGAGCTTAAGAATTTTATGAATTAAAAAACTCATTAGAGGCACAACCAATTTCTTTATAATAAAATATGTGAAAATCCTTTAATTACATTCTCATCTCCTGCTGTTTGTATATTGAAAAAGATTATCTATTTTTCTAAAACAATCTCTTTACCAAAACAACAAAATCATGAATACAGAAATTTTCAATCACATTAACTGGCTGGCAGTATTAGTTGGTGGTCTTGCATATTTTTTCCTGGGATCAATATGGTACACTGTTTTGTTTGGGAAAAAATGGCAATCGTATAATGCTGCACTTTTGAACGACCCTAATGCGAAAAAGGGTGTTGCAGGAACAATGATAATATCGGCAGTGCTAATGATTTTATGTTCATTGGGCCTTGCTATACTTGCTGTAAGGTTTGGAATTTTCGGCTGGATGGGCGGATTAAAACTTGGCCTGGTTACAGGATTTTGTTTTGCTGCAACTGCAGTGCACATTTCTTATGTGTATGAAAAACGACCTTTAGGACTCCATTTAATAAACGGTCTTTACAATGTTGCCGGAAACATTATTGCAGCTATAATTATTTGTATCTGGAGATAATAGTTTGAAGTTACTGTTAAAACTGCGTTTAGCCAGTACAGTTATACAAACCTTATTATTGACTTATTTAGGCAAAAGCAAATTAAATTTCAACCTTTGTTACTTTGAGCACATTGGTCGGTAGATGAAGATTAACTGGTGTGCTTCCTGTATTTACAACTATGTCCCCGGTTTTTAAAAATCCTCTTTCTTTTAAAATTCCAATCTGGTCAAAGAAAATATCATCAAGGCTTTCTTCTTCATCATAGAATATGGCACGTACACCCCAGCTTAGGCTTAATTGATTGATAAGACTTCTTTCCTTGCTAAAAATATATAACAGAGATTTTGGCCGGTAGCTGCTCAGCATAAAGCCCGTATAACCGGTTTGTGTCATTCCTATCAGTGCCTCGGCTTTTGTATCGTGGGCAAGTTTACATGCGCTGTAGCATAATGCGTCGCTTAAGAAAGAAGGGGAGTGCGGCTGTGGCGCAAGTATATCATCACGGTTATAGTCATACGCAGTTTTTTCTATCTCCAAAATTATTTTACTCATGGTTTCTATTACAAGTGTAGGATGCTGTCCTGTGGCTGTTTCAGCGCTAAGCATCAAAGCATCTGCTCCTTCAAGAACCGCATTGGCCACATCTGTAATCTCACTTCTGTTTGGCTTTATACGGTCTATCATACTTTCCATCATTTGTGTAGCAACGATTACCGGCTTTGCCCGGTGCATGCATTTACGAATAATTTCTTTCTGGATCAAAGGAACTTTTTCAATAGGCAGCTCAACACCAAGATCGCCGCGTGCAATCATAATGCCATCGCTTTCAATAATAATGTCGCGAATGTTAGTGATCGCTTCGGGCTTTTCAATTTTCGCAATTACTTTCGCCTTGCTTTGTCTTGCTTTTAAAATATCTTTTAAGCCGGTGATATCTTTTACCTGCCTCACAAATGATAGCGCTATCCAGTCAACGTTCTGAGTAAGTATAAAGTCCAAATCTTCTAAATCTTTTTGAGTGAGTGCAGGCAGTGAAATTTTTGTATCTGGCAGGTTAAGCCCTTTCTTGGATGAAAGAATTCCACCCATTACCACTTTAACTTCAACATCATTATTGGGTAAAACTTTGATGACTTTTACTTCAAGCTTTCCATCATCAATCATGATTAAATTGCCTGCAACAACATCGTTGTGCAGATTGGGATAGCTTACATAGATTTGCTTTCTTGTTCCAATACATTTTGTATTTGTAAAAGTTAGCTTGTCTCCCGGATGTATTTCAAGTGCATTATTTTCAATTTCACCAACTCTTAATTTCGGCCCTTGCAAATCTGCAAGAATGGCAATATTATAAGGAAGCGATTTATTAATTTTCCTGATGTTTTCGATTATCCTGGCTTTGTCTTCATGAGAGCCATGTGAAAAATTAAGACGAAAAATATTTACCCCGGCTTTCACCAGCTCTACCATACCATCATAAGTATCACAGGAAGGCCCAACAGTTGCTACGATTTTTGTACGTTTTATAGTGTGTTCAAGTGCTGCCTTTTTATCCATCTCGCTATGCAGGTATTTCTTGATATTCTTAGACATGTATTATTTTTAGTTTAGGGAGTTTAAGAGTTTAGAGTTTAGTTGTTCATCTAAATCAAACATTAAAGCATGCGGCTTACGAGGAGAGTATTCTTACAATCTTCATCCATTCCTCACCTATTTTTTGTTTCTTTTTTACCGCTTCGTCAAGAGGAATGTAATGCATCCGGTTATTTACAATTCCCACAAAAACGTTAAACCTTCCTTCCATCAGGCACTCAACTGCTGAGTAACCCATACGGCTTGCGATAAGCCTGTCAAAGCATGTTGGCGCACCGCCGCGTTGTATATGACCGAGTATGCAAACTCTTGCTTCCTGGTCAGGAATTCTTTCTGCAATTATTTTTGCTAACTCATTTGCGCCACCAAATCCTTCACCTTCTGCAACCACAATAATATTTACTAATTTTTTTCTTCCACGCTTTTCTGAAAGCGCATCAATGAGATTTTCAATATCAGTTTTTCTTTCAGGAATAAGAATATTTTCAGCGCCCGTTGCGATGCCGCTGTGCAATGCAATATAGCCGGAATCTCTTCCCATTACTTCTATTATAAAAAGCCTGTCATGCGCATCTGCCGTATCTCTTACTTTATCAATAGCTTCCACTGCTGTATTTACTGCTGTGTCGAAGCCAATAGTAAAATCAGTGCCGGCAATATCTTTATCGATAGTGCCCGGTAAGCCAATACATGGTATATCAAATTCGTTACTGAAAATCTGGGCTCCCCTGAAAGAGCCATCACCACCGATAATTACCAGTCCGTTGATATCGAGGTTTTTTAAATTCTGGAATGCCTGTTCTCTTCCTTCATAAGTAAAAAATTCCTTACACCGGGCAGTTTTTAAAATGGTGCCGCCGCGTTGTATAATATTAGCAACACTCTTACTTTCCATCTTTGAAATATCTCCATCTATCATACCTGAATAGCCACGCAAAATTCCATACACTTCCAATCCATTATAAATGCCCGTACGTACAACAGCCCTTATTGCAGCATTCATGCCAGGGGCATCTCCACCAGATGTAAGCACGCCTATTTTGGTTACTTTATCCGCCATCTGTATATATTTCCGGTTAAGATTTTAGATTATTAATGAAAGCGTCAAAAATACACATTTACGTTTAGTATTAATAAAATGAAATAATTTTCAATTTAATTATCTTCATTGAAATTATTTCTTAATGAAAAAAAATATTTTCTGTTTCATTTTACTCATGGTATCCTACACTCATATTTTTGCACAAATAAAATATCCTGAAACAAAAAAAGTAAACCAGTCAGATGATTACTTTGGTACAAAGGTAGCCGATCCGTACCGCTGGCTTGAAGATGATAACAGTGAAGAAACAAAACAATGGGTTGAAGCAGAAAATAAAATAACCCACCAATATCTTTCTGCAATTCCCTTTCATGATAAAGTAAAAAGCAAACTGGAACAAATGTGGAACTATGCGAAATACAGTTCTCCTTTTAAAGAAGGGGATTACTATTATTTCTATAAAAATGACGGATTGCAAAATCAAAGTGTGCTATACAGGCAACAAGGATTAAGCGGAATTCCTGAAGTATTTATTGACCCCAATACGATGAGCAAAGATGGCACTGCGGCAATAGGCACGCCTGCTTTCAGTAAAAATAAAAAACAGGCAGTTTATCTTGAAGCCCAGGCCGGCAGCGATTGGCAACAGGGGCACATTATGAATGTTGCTGATAAAAAATTATTAAGCGATGAGATTGATTATATAAAATTTAGTGGTACTTCATGGAAAGGTGATGATGGGTTTTATTACAGCCGTTATCCTGCGCCTGATGAAAAAAATAAACTAACCAATCAGAATCAAAATCATAAAGTATATTATCACAAATTAGGCACGCCCCAAAGTAAAGATGTTTTGATTTATGAAGACAAGGATCATCCTTTAAGAACAGTAGGGGCAGGGCTTAGTGAAGATGAACATTTTTTAATACTTGGTAAAAGTGAAGGTACCAGCGGAGCAGAAATATGGGTGAAGGATATGAATACCGCAGATAATGATTTTAAATTATTAATAAAGGGCTTTGATACAGAAGCCAGCTTTATTGATAATGACGGCGATAAATTATTAGTGCTTACCAATGCAGATGCCCCCAATTATAAAGTAGTTCTTATAGATCCCAAAAATCCTGCAAAGGAAAACTGGAAAATTATTATTCCAGAAAGAAAAGAATTATTAGAGTCTGCAGGTACTGCGGGCCATAAATTATTCCTTACGTATTTACAGGATGCCTCAAGCAGGGTGTATCAAACTAATTATAGCGGTAATCTTGAGAGAGAAATAACATTACCCGGCATTGGCTCTGCTGCCGGCTTTGGAGGTTATAAAGATGATAAAGAAATTTTTTACACCTATACTTCATTTGATTACCCGCCGGCAATTTTCAGGTATAATATTGCCACCGGCAAAACTGAACTTTTCAGAAAGAGTGAAGTAAAAATAAATGCAGATAACTATCAAACCGTTCAATCGTTTGTCACCGGTAAAGACGGCGCTAAAGTCCCTATGTTTATTACCTATAAAAAAGGGTTACAACTTGATGGTAACAATCCTGTTTTATTATATGGCTATGGTGGATTTAATATTCCATTGACGCCGGGCTTCTCTATTTCAAATGCATTTTTTCTTGAGCAGGGTGGGGTTTCGGTGATTGTGAATTTGCGTGGGGGCAATGAATATGGTGAAGGATGGCATAAAGCAGGTATGCTTCAAAATAAGCAAAATGTATTCAATGATTTTATTGGCGCTGCTCAATTTTTGATTGATAAAAAATATACCAATCCACAAAAACTTGCCATACGCGGGGGAAGTAATGGCGGCTTGCTTATTGGTGCGGCAATGACACAGCGGCCTGATCTTTTTAAAGTTGCCATACCACAGGTTGGTGTTATGGATATGCTGCGTTATCATAAGTTTACGATTGGCTGGGCATGGGCAACAGAGTATGGAAGCAGCGATAAGAAAGAAGATTTTAATAACCTCTATAAATATTCTCCATTACATAATTTGAAAAAAGGAGTAAAATATCCGGCAACATTAATAACCACTGCAGACCATGATGATAGGGTAGTGCCTGCTCACAGTTTTAAATTTGCTGCAACATTGCAAGCCGATAATGATGGAAGCAACCCAACATTAATTCGCATTGAAACCAAAGCGGGCCATGGTGCCGGAAAACCAACCAGTAAGCAAATTGAAGAAGCTGCAGATATCTGGAGCTTTGTTATGTATAATCTGGGAATGGAGTTTAAGGAATAAAAAAAACCTTGAAGGTACTATCAACGAAAATTATTATCGTCTAACCACCAGCGTTAGATCCAATTAATTCATCGTTACAACAATTCTTTTTCTCCATTCAGTTAGTGTTCCTGCATATCGCCTAAGCATGCAAGGAATGAATATCTTTTATATCACCATTATCTATGCCTGATTAAAACCCGTGAGCTGATGCTATTTCCTTTGCTTGAAAATATTAATTACATATAACGCCAGGGAAAGGGAAAAAGGGGATTACAGGAGCCTGATGTAAACCTATAGGGGCAAGGAAATTATCGGGTTGGCTCCGTTACGTTAAGTCCATTATATGCCAGGAAGAATTTCTCTGATCTTTTAGAATGATCCAGTTTCTTTTTTGAGATATCGGTAAAAAGAAAAAAGGTAAGAATATTTTGTTTCTGCTGGTAAGTTAGATTTTTGAAATTATCCTTTTTAAGCTTCAAAAGCCATTCATTATAAGTATGATCTGCAAGCTTGTATTCACCGCTTGCTGTAGGCATTCCGGTATCAAAATCCATATCCTTCAAACTTAGATTCCCGTCTTTTAACTGGTCTAGATTACGCGAATAACTTTTTATTATCGTATCGAAACTTTTTTCAAAGTATTTTTCAGCTAGCGGCGTCGGCGCTTTAAATCTGAGCGCTCTTGTTGGCCCTACCTTTGGTAAAACACGTATAAAAAATGATAAGATAGTGGCACCAAAGCCCGGCCGTTTATACCCTTTGCCAAATTGCTTATTATACTGCCTCTGGTGCATTCTATACGTAAAGTTTTTAGCCGCTGCTGTATGATCTTGTTCTGTGATATGGTGTTTTTTTGATGCCCATGCCGATCTAGTTAAAACCGGGAATACATTTGCCACGATCCATCTGAACGTTTCTACCGCTAATTGAAAATGATTGCCCGATACCTCGTTAATAGTTAATCCGTAGGTTTCGAAAAAAGCCCTTGACAGTACAGAAGTATCTACCTTAAAGCCAATAAAATCGCGGTACGACTGCGAGGCATAATTTCCTTTCGCAACTTCCAGTACATCAAAGCCAAATTCCATTCTCATGTGAGAGATCCTGTTTTGGGCGTAGGTTATCTTACTTCCGTATCTTCTGCCCATTTTAGGATACACAAGAGGAACACTTATATTGGTGGCTAACGGGTGTCCGTAATTATCAGCATTATAATGCGATAAAAACCCAAGAGCAAAAGCATATTCATTAATATTATTGGCATCCTTTAACAAGGCAATCACCATATCCCCGCTTCGCACATAATGTACAAGATTTGTAAATAATTTACTGCCGAACGGGTAATATCCCATATCAGGCGCAACAGCTCCACCATACGCATACGCATGCGCTTCACGCAGCATAGAATCTGTTGCAGCGGGGTATTTTGCTTTTAATAATGGTACGATGGACTTGTCCCACGAGGCATCAATTATAGCCTCATGAGTAAGTACCCCAAGAGCGGGTAATGAAAAAGGAAGAAGGAAAACTATAAGAGTGAAGAAAAGTCTGTTACAAATTTTATTCATAGTATATATCAGGTAATGCTGCTAATCATGTTAGATTGAATCGTCTGCATTCGCCATTCTTACGTGTAATATTGATCTTTTCCAGCCGGTCAGGTAAAGTAGAAATAACCGTACGAGCTGAAAAAAGTTACACATCTAAACGCAGAAATAGAATAATCACCTGATTAAAACGAAACACTTTTAATTATATTGGATTTATTTTCGCTGTCGGGTTCCGATAAACCCAGGCACAGGGTAACCATGATGATAGGGTAGTGCCTGCTCACAGTTTTAAATTTGCTGCAACATTGCA
>JBDTYU010000330.1:0-2972 GCA_040005535.1 Ginsengibacter sp.
TATATCAAATTGATTGATGTCGTCAATGTGCTCTTCAGGATCGAAAAAACTTAACCCGATTTTAATAACATCCTTTCTGCATTGAGATAAGAATTTGTCATAATATCCTTTGCCATATCCTACCCTGTATCCCCTTCTATCAAATGCAAGTAAAGGAACCAATACAAGGTCAATTTCATGCGGTTCAAAAATTTCACCTCGTATTGGTTCTGCTATTCCAAACGCATTATGTAATAACTCAACTTCATCGTGAAAATGAAAATGTTGCATTGTACCCGCTGCAATATCAATTTTTGGAACCAGTACTTTTAATCCCGGATTCTTAAATGCTAAATAACGGGTAAGCGATGATGTATCAGCTTCTCCAAGCTTTTCTGAAGCTATATAAGTATGAACATAAGAAATGAATGGAAGTCTTATCTGTTGAAAATTTATGAGGATCAGGTCAGTAAACTTTTCAACTTCCTGCAAGGAAAGATGACTTCTTTTTTCTTTATAAACTTTTCTAAGTTCTGATTTTGTCATAAAAGCTTTTCAAGATTATGTCTCATTTTTTCAGCCTCAGCTTTAATGCTTTCTTTTGAAATTGCCGTTAGATGTTTTACAAAAGCAATAGCAGGGTAACCACTCCAATTCACTATATCATTTTCGTAATTCAAATATTCCTCATTAAATATCCAACCTGCAACATCAATCTTTTCTTTTTTTAAAACCGCAGCAGTAAGCAAGGAATGGTTGATGCTTCCCAGCTCATTTTTACTTACAATAATAACCCGGGATTTTAATTTTTCCATAAGTTCAACAACGAATTCATTTTTGTTTAATGGAACCATCAGTCCCCCTGCGCCTTCAATAATTAACTGTCTTTTTGTTTTGGGCAAATGATTAATAATATCTTTTAGCACAATTTTTTTTTGCTCTGCTTTGGCTGCAATGTGTGGCGAAGCAGCCATCTTAAATTTATAAACTTCAGGATGGACGACTGTATTTTTATTAGAGATCATTTGTTCAACCCATTCTGAATCAGTTCCTTTTTCAAACCCAGCCTGCACTGGTTTCCAATAATCAGCCTGCAATGCTTCTGCAACAATTGCTCCTACCAAAGTTTTGCCCACGCCCGTTCCTGTTCCCGTTATAAAAATTGGCTTCATTATTTTTACGTGTTTATAAAAATTGAAAAAATAGTAGTTCCGTAATTTCTCGATGTTTTGAACAAAATTTCCTTTTCATAATTGTTAGCTGTTGTATGTTCCAGTATGAACCATCCATTTGAATTAAGTAATTTTTGTTCTCTTATAATTACCGGCAGCTCATCAATATTTTGCAATGAGTATGGTGGCCCGGCAAAAATAAAATCATACGTCTCGTTGGTTGTTTCTAAAAAACGGAACGCATCCATTTTAATGGCTTTGCAATTTTCAATCTGCAAATCGACCATTGATTTTTGTATGAATCCATGCATCTTTAAATCTTTCTCGATAATAGTAAGATTTGAAGCTCCTCTTGATGCAAGTTCATAACTAATGCTGCCCGTGCCTCCAAAAATGTCAAGGGTTTTTAATCCTTTTATAGAAATATTATTTTCAATTATATTAAACAATCCTTCCTTCGCAACATCAGTAGTCGGTCGTGTAAAGGGCATCTTCGCCGGAGGGTTAATTTTTCTGCCCCCATATTTTCCTGAAATTATCCGCATGAATCAACTGCAAAAATCTGGCTAAAATAATGAGATGGTTGTTTGGTAATTTCTTCAGAATACCCGGAGCCTGCAGGCAGTTGAGCAAAATTAACCGAGCCAAAGTATTTATGAATTTCTTTGAAAAGTGCTGAATTCTCATCTATCAATCCACTTATTTCAAGAGGAATATTGTCAACTTCAAATTGTTTGCAGGTATTCAATAAAATATAGGATACATCTTCAGCAGTATTATAAGAAAAGCTATTTATAAATTGAAGGTTATCATTTTTAATAAGCATTAGTACTATCTTTTTCGGATAAAAAATTATAAAGAGTTTACCTGTTTCTAACGTTGCGTTATTTAATAAAACAGAGTATTGATGCCTGTTTATTGCATCAGGAAACTTTGATTTGATTATATTAACAACATCAGTTGATACACGATAGCAATTATAAATTTTATTTTTTTCAATAATATCTGTAAGAACTGAAAGGTTGCTTTGCAGGTCTCCATGAACAAGATTCAATGCGTTGGCATTTTCTTCTGAATTGTATAAAGAAAATGGTATCAATATACTTTCTCCAAGGGAATACATGATATATACTTTTTTAAAATTCCCGGAAAGTAACGCTTGCCGTTGAATTTCATTTTGCAAAGTGATTGAATAATCAACTGTTGTGCTTTTATCAAAATGAAAAACAGCTACAGCTATATACATATTTTCATCATCATTCTTTATTGCATACGAAAAACCATCATTACTGATCTCACACACAAGTATGCATTTGTGTGCATCTACATCCCCGGGTAATATTTCAAATACTGCTTTCAATGTTTTTCCTGCCGCAATATTAGAATATTTTTCTGAGTCTTTTTTGTGTAAGAAATCAGTTAATTTTTTATTTGCAAAAGAAAGAGATAATAATTGGGATATATACATTAATATATAAGTTTGCGAACTTTTATGCAATCATCAATTGATAAAAATTTAAAGGTTTCTGTTACCAACAGGCAGATACTGCAGATTGCCGTACCAATCTCTGCGTCATTAATAATTCCAAACGTAAATTTTATTACCAACAATATTTTTTTAGGTGGCCTTGGTATTAAAGAGCTTGGTAATGCCGGCATTACCGGTGTCTATTATTTGGTTTTAATGGTAAGCGGCGTTGGACTTGGAAATGCCCTGCAGTCAGTCATTTCAAGAAAAGGTGGCGAAGGAAGACCGGAAGAAATTCATATAGTTTTTGCACAGGGAATCCGCATTGTTTTATGGTTTGCATTTGGGGGGAT
>JBDTYU010000331.1:0-7181 GCA_040005535.1 Ginsengibacter sp.
TCCAGCCGATGTTATTAATTAGTTGCTGCTGATTTATCTTTTACAACCACGAGATCAGCAATATCAACAGTTATCGGTATGGCTCCCACCTGCACTATCGCTTTCTTTCCCCTCATCTTTATAACAATACCAACCTGCCTGTTTGCTATCATCTTTACTTTGTCTCCTTCTTTCACCGGCTCTGCTGTTTCAATATATTTGATGTCAATTTTCTTTTGCTGTCTTTCAACAACCTGTTCTCTCTGTTTAAAGAGAAGTGATTGCATCATTTTAATCACTGCGCTTTTATCCTCAGCTTTTTTCCATTCAACTAAAATTGATTTCAACTTTCGTTCCATATCTTTCAGATACAAAAATTTCTCTTCACTTATTTTATTTTGTTGTTTTAGTAACTCAATTTGCTGCTGATGCTTTTCCTGGTTGATTACATGTTCCATTTCTTTTTTGAGTTTTTCATTTTCTTTTAAAAGACTGTCAAGATTTTTTCTTTCAGCATGTACATCCTGCAAATCCTGCTCGGTACGGTTCAATAATTTATCAAGGCTGAAATGATCTTCATCAACCAATTGCCTCGCTTTATTGATAAGTGAATGATGAAGCCCGATGCGTTCGGCGATGGAAAAAGTATAGGAACTTCCTGGCTTCCCAACGATCAGTTTATACAAAGGCTTTAAATTTTTTTCATCAAAAGCCATTGCTCCGTTCATGATACCCTGAACTTTATTGGCCATTACTTTAAGGTTGAGATAATGAGTGGTTACAATGCCTATAGAATGTTTCTTTGCAAGCTCTTCCATGATCACTTCAGCGAAAGCGCCACCAAGATTAGGATCGCTGCCACTTCCTAATTCATCAATAAAAAATAAAGTTTTCCCATTGGCATTTTCCATAAAATATTTCATATTCATAAGGTGCGATGAATAAGTGCTTAGCTCAAATTCGAGACTTTGGGTATCTCCTATATGAATCATTAATTGTTTGAAAATGCCAAACTCACTATCAGGGCTACACGAAACAAGCAATCCACTTTGCAGCATCATTTGTAAAAGACCGGCTGTCTTTAAGGTTACCGTTTTGCCGCCTGCATTTGGCCCGCTGATAACTAATATCCGGTTTGTATCATCGAGGTTTAGGCTTACAGGAATAGTAGGCTTTTGCTGTTTTTCATTGTAAATATATAAGAGCGGATGAACAGCGTTTACTAATTTTAAAAAAGCTTTATCATGGAGAGCGGGCAGGTTGCCATTATATTCCATGGCCAGCTTAGCCTTAGCTCTTATAAAATCATATTCACCAAGCACTTCGTGATATATGTTTAATAAAGAATGATATGACCTCAATTCCAAAGTAAGCACTTGCAATATTTTGTACACTTCATGGCGCTCTTCATTTTCAAGAGAAAAAATTTCATTGTTCAACCCTGTGGTTTCTTCGGGTTCAATAAATGCAGTTCTCCGACTCTCGCTTTCGCCGTGTAAAATTCCTTTTATCATCCGCTTCTGTTCTGCAAACACAGCCAGCACACGACGCCCATTCATAAAGCTTTCTTCTATTTCTGCGAGATAGCCTTGTTTATTCAGCCTGCTGACAATACGATTAAAAAGTCTTCTTAATTCACCTCTCTTTTTATATAATTGCATTCGTATTATTGAGAGTTCTTCTGAAGCATTATCTTTTACATTTCCATCATCATCCAGGATTTCATCAATCATTTTCGCAATGGCTTTTTCAAAATATGTTTCACTAATTACGAGAGACAATGAAGGAAAAGCAACCCTTCTTTCATTATCAAACCATCTGAAAATTTGTTGTATAGCAGCAGTTAATTTTTTAATTGACAAAAATTGACTTCCGGTAAGTACAGAACCTTCAATGCTTAAAAGTTTTAATTCTTTAGAGAGATTGAACACAGCATCATCAGGAAAATGAAGGTGGTTGAGAAAAAGCAATTTATATTCATGAGTTTGATTGAGCTCAGGCTCAATAAACTCCTTCCTGGTATGAATACGCAAGGCTTCAGCTTTATGTTTTGCAAATTCAGTGCGGCAATGTCCCGCAAGCAAGACCTGTATTTTATTAAATTCAAGTTGTTGTATCGCAGAAGAAGGAAATAGTTTCATGCATTAATGGTAAGAGCCTTTTAAATGTAAAGCAAAATTAATCTGAAGGTATATGAAATGTCATTTTTAACAGGCATAAAATTTAATTTGAAAAAGAATTATTGTTTAATAATTTTTAAAAAAAATGCATTTGTTGTTAAATATAAAAGCATTTTATCTAACTAATATATTCACAACTTATCTTTGCGAAAAAAATTAATTCTTTCGTGAAAGAGCATGAAATAAAATAATTTATGACCGATAATAAAAATATAGAAACTGCAACATTTGGTAATGGATGCTTCTGGTGCACCGAAGCCGTTTTTCAACAACTGAACGGAGTTGAAAAAGTAACCAGTGGTTATAGTGGCGGGCATGTTGAAAACCCCACGTATGAGCAGGTTTGCGATAAAAAAACAGGGCATGCAGAGTGTCTCAAAATTGATTTCGATAAAACTAAAATTAGTTTTGATGAATTGCTGGAAGTTTTTTGGGCAACTCATGATCCCACTACATTAAACAGGCAGGGAAACGATTCAGGGCCGCAATACAGGAGTGTTATTTTTTATCACAATGATGAGCAAAAAGAAAAGGCCGAAAAATATAAAGCATCACTGGATAAAAGCGGTGCTTTTGATAAACCTATTGTTACGGCAATTGAACCTTTTACTAATTTTTACGAAGCGGAAAATTACCACCAGGACTATTACAAAAACCACAGCTCACAACCTTATTGTCATTTTGTTATAAAACCAAAAATGGATAAACTAAAAAAAGTTTTTGCAGGTAAGCTTAAACCATAAAACAATTATTGATGAAATATTTATTGATCATTTTTTTGACTTCTTTTACTTGTTCCTTTTGTTTTGGGCAAAAATTTGCCACATCTATAAATGCGCAGCTCGCAGTGCCGCAAGGTGATTATAAGGATGTAAATACTGATGCCGGTTATGGATTGCGTGCAAACCTTTTATATAAACCTTCTATAGTATCGCCGGTGAAGTTTGGAATTGAATTTGGCTTACAGGAAAAAGGCCGTGCTACTCAATATTTTTCAGGATATGTATTTGGATTTTATGATGAGTTTAAAGTAAGTGCAACCAATAATATTTTTTCTTTGATGTTGCTTACCCGTTTCCAGTCTTCGAAGTTTGGAAAAATAAAACCTTTTCTTGATATTACAGCCGGCTGGAATGTATTTTTTTCTACAGTAAATGTTGAGAGACTTACTTACTACAGCGATTATAATTCTTCTTATTCCAATTCTACGAAAGCCCATTGGGCATTAGCTTACGGAGCAGCGGGTGGTGTTGATATTCCACTAAGTAAAAGAGATGATTTAGGGCTTGAATTGAAAGTAGCTTATTTGTTTGGTGCCAACAGCCGCTATCTTACTGACCCTTATATTGATGGAAATGGAAATGTTTCTTTCATAGAAAATAATTCCAGAACTTCAATGCTTATACCGCAGGCAGGCGTTAGAATCACTATTAAATAATTTCCAGCGATTTTGATATGCAAAATCTTACTATAACAGGCATCGTTAAACGCAGTGGAACCGGTATTAAAAAATTAAAAAAATATAATGGCAACAAAAAATGACCTTGATTTTACTTACACTACAATTGATGAAATATTCCGGTTAAGCATGGGCGAAATGGCTGATTACAGCGGAGCAATGTATAACGGAGATTTTAGCATGTCGCTTGAAGAAGCTCAAAAAAATAAACATAAATTTATTGCTGATAGCCTTGGTATAAAAAACAGATCGAAGGTTCTTGACATGGCCTGCGGATGGGGGCCGTTTCTTAAATATATCAAGGGAAGAGGTGCAATGGGAACGGGCGCTACCCTATCATCCGGGCAGGCAGCTGCATGTGTCAGGAATGGTTTAGATGTTCATGTATTGGATTGCAGAAAAATTACTCCTGAAAATTTTGGTGTTTTTGATGCAGTAACCTGTATAGGTGGATTGGAGCATTTCTGTTCTATAGAGGAATACAAAAATGGAAAACAGGATGAAGTTTATCATAATTTTTTTAAGGGATTAAAAGATTTATTACCAACAGGTGGAAGGTTTTATATGCAGACAATGGTGTTTGATAAAAATATGATGCCGTTAGAAGAGATAAATGTAAATGCTCCTAAAAATTCTCCGGCTTATGCAATGGCCTTAATGGTAAAGCAATTCCCGGGATCATGGTTGCCTTATGGCGAAGACCAGGTAATTAACAATGCGAAGCCTTACTTTAAATTAATTTCTAAAAGCAGTGGCAGAATTGATTATATCGAGACCATTAAAATATGGAAATCTAATTTCAGGAAATTTAATTTAAAAAAATATTTTTTATATGCTTCCCTTATACCAAGGTTTCTTTTTAATAAAGAATTTAGACACCAGGTAGCTATATTTAAAATTAGTCCTAACAGGGTTTGCTTTGAAAATGGAACTATGGATCACTTTAGGCTTGTGTTTGAAAAAATATAAATTATACAGGACTCAATCTCCAAATACAACCATTTCTTCTTTGCCAAGTTTTTTTAAAAACCGTATGTGAGACCTGAGAGCGCCTCCAAATGTAGGATTGGCATTGTAACGAAGATTATATTCTTCTGCTGTTTGCTTCACAATTTGAGATATAGGCTTATAATGTACGTGGCAAATACGCGGGTAAAGATGATGTTCTATCTGGAAATTCAAACCACCACATAAAAAATTTAAAACATTGTTCTCCCTGCCAAAATCTGCTGTAGTGTATAATTGATGAACAGCCCATGAATTTTCCATATTCCCTTTTTCATTCGGCAATGGGAAATGAGTTTCCTCAACAACATGAGCCAGCATAAAGATAATTGCCATGGTAATTCCTTCACAAAAATGCAATGCAAAAAATCCAAGTAGTATTTGCCACCATAATGCCTTAATGAAAATCATTGGCAAAACAAGAAAGATGGTATAGTAAACTGCTTTAAAAAAGAACAAATTAAAATATTCGATTGGAGGGTGTTTCTTGTTATCATAGTTCCCGATTTTCTTTTTAAAAAACTTCACATAATCTTTTATAAAAACCCACGAGAGAGATGCCAAGCCATAAAATAAAAATGCATACCAATATTGATGGCGATGCACTTTCATTAATTTTTGATGCGGACACATTCTCAGCAAAGGCACTGACTCAATATCTTCATCGTGTCCTTCTATATTAGTATAAGTGTGGTGAACAATATTATGCATGATGCCCCAGAGATAAGCATTAGCTCCAATAATGTTGAAAGTGTAACTTAAAAATTTATTAATCCACTTATGTCGTGACAAAGAGCCATGGATTGCATCGTGAGAAATATTGAGCCCGATAAAAGCTGTAAAAAAACCTATAATAATCCATAATAGAAATTGTACAGTTAAACTATTGTTATGCAGGATGAGAACCAGATAAGCAGCAGTGAAAGTGCCCAAATAAAATAATGTTTTAAGAACCATTACCCAATTAGCATTTCTGGATATTTGATTAAAAATAAAATATTCATCCACCCTTTTATTAAGCGTTGAATAAAAGTCAAATTCTTTAGCTTTTGAAAATCTTATTTTGTTAGCCATTAATTTCAAAGGGATGTTAGCTATTAATTTAGAAAGGTGCTATTCATTATTAAAAGATATCTGGAAATATACGTTATTTTCTGTACTAAGTTTGATTATACGAAGTTTAACTTATTAAGAAAATCAATCATCCAATCTTACTTTTCGAAGCTCAAGCAAATTAATGCTATTGGGTGTAAAGTTTTTTACATATGGCTTCACCAGGCGGATAATCATATCGTACCATAAAGGAATCACCGGCGCATCTTTTATCATTAGCTGATCGGCAAGTTGATAAATTTGTATTCGCAACGAATCATTTTTTTCTGCAAGCGCCCGCTCGTATAGCTTATCAAATTCAGCATTTTTATAACGTGTGTAATTAGGCGGTGCGGGATTTTTCCCGTAAAAAACACTCAGGTAATTTTCTTCGTCAGGGTAATCAGCAATCCAGCTCCCGCGAAAAAATAATGCATCAGATTTTGCCGTCTCTTCCAGCAATAAACTTTTTTGAATTGTCTCCACCTGAATTTTAATTCCTATCTGTTGTAATTCACTGGCTATGTAAGTTGCAAATTCAGCATATACGGGTATTGTAAGTAATTTAATTACAGGTAAACCAACACCATTAGGATAGCCAGCTTCTTTAAGTAACTGCAATGCTTTGCCGGGATCATAACGGTAACCAATAACCGCAGTAGAATCAAAAGAAAGAAGTCCGGCCGGAATAAATCCGCTCTCTGCAGGAATACCAATTGAATTACGGATGTACAGCATCATCTTTCTTCGATTAAAACCATAATTAATTGCCTGCCTTATTTTTAAATTTTTAAGGGGTGAGTTTCTAACAATTTCCAAAGTAGTATCATTCAATATTCCCAGGTATTCAATATTGAGATACGAATGTTTAACCAATACAATCTTTCCCTGCCA
Organism: Ginsengibacter sp.; assembly: GCA_040005535.1. Lineage (GTDB taxonomy): Bacteria > Bacteroidota > Bacteroidia > Chitinophagales > Chitinophagaceae > Ginsengibacter. The sequence goes on from JBDTYU010000331.1 coordinate 6,610, forward strand.
CTCTTTACGCAAACCGCCTTTTTTAGTAAGTACTTCATCTTTAAAAGATGCATCTATATCATTAATAAAATCAAGCCTGCCCTGTTGAAATTCAAGAAATTCAGTGGCCTTATTTTCGAAGAACGAAACTTTAATGCCATCAAGGTAAGGCAATCGTTTTCCGGTACTATCTGTTTCAAAATACAAAGGATTTTTTTTAAGGATCAAGGCTTGTCCTTCTTCCCATGCAACATATTGAAAAGGCCCGGTACCACATGGATGGGTTCTAAAATCTTTTCCATATTTCTCAACAACTTCTCTTGGAACAATAGAACAATATTGCATACTAAGAATGCCAAGTATTGGATGAAAAGGAGCTCCCAGTTTCAATTGAAAAGTAGTATCGTCTATTGCGCTAAAAGCATTCATTGAATCAACTCTGCCATTAAATATCCATGCACCGCTGCTCGCAGTATTTTTATCCATGATGCGTTTAAAACTATACGCCACATCCTGTGCAATCATTTTTCTTCCTTTACCATTTGGAAATGCATCATTATCCTGGAAAAAAACATCATTTCGCAAATGAAAAA
>JBDTYU010000332.1:0-4912 GCA_040005535.1 Ginsengibacter sp.
AATGATTTATAAATTATAATAATTAAAAGAAAACAAATGCTTGAAAAAACTGAAAAATGACTTAAAAAATAAAATATACCAACTATTGGAACATTAAAATATTGGTTAAAGCCTAGTGGTCTATGTTCATCAAAAAATTGATAAATAATAAATAGTAAAAGCACTCCATAATAACTTAAAGTAGCGGGATAAATCATTAGTCCTATCAATAACAGGATTGCCCATATATTATCGTAAAATTTCTTTTTTAATAAATACAATAAAAAAATGCCTGTTAAAAATAATATTCCGATTGAAATAAATATATATATCCTGGGATTATCTATTGTAATGAAATTATGTCTTAATAAAACTGCATGCAATGACTGGTTTATATCTTCAGAAAATGCACTTTTAGGAAGCCTGTTTACAGAATTATTAAATATATAACTAATAAAAGGCGCTTTTCCAAAAAACACCCATGTTAATCCGATAAGGAGAGTGGAACTAAAAATGAAATAAAAAATAGTACTCCATTTTTTCCTTAATATAAAATATACGCTAAAAATTAGCATATATGGTTTTGTAAATAAAGCCAAGGCCAAAAAAATTCCAGCGATTTTGTTATCCGAATATTTTTTCATTAACAGCAGTAAAAAAAGTAAAATGAAATTCGTTTGAGTATAAAAAATTGTTTCCCGTGCTGGAGATAAAGTGAAAAATAATATTGATACCAACATTAATCCATTTAATTTATATTCCTTAAAGAATAATGAATAAACTAAATAGATACATCCGAATACAAAAAGAAAATTAAATAGAGTCCAAAAAATTAAAGCATTATTGTAAGATAAATATCCCAAAGGGGCAAAATACAACATAGTAGGTGGCGGATAGGGGAAGCCTACATTTACTACATGATTAACAAATAATGCCCAATTTGCATTCGGAATGTTAAGTGAAGCCGGAAGATTTAGTGAATTATAAACAAGGTGAAAATTCTCCGGTAGATAAAAATTATAGCCTTGTGCAGAAACCTTTCCATAAAGATAAAATGCAGTAAAATCCCAAATTACAGGATGGAACATTCTGTAAATTACTTTAGAGAAAAACCAAGAGATAGTGATAGCAAATATTATTGAATAAATTATCCAAATAAGTTTTTTTGTAGTTTTTTTATCGTTTGCTAAAAGATAAAAGCATACGCAGGTTAATATCGCAACGAATCCCATTATAAAACTATTCATAAACTATAATTTCGAAACTAAATGATAAACCTTCTGATTTATTCTCTCAGTATTGCTAAGTGATATCGCTAATAATTCTTATCATTTCTCGGTTACATTTTCACCAAAAATTTCATTTCTGTTTTTCCGGCGGTTTAAAGGCAGAAATTTTTGAAGCAATCATTTTATCTCCAGGATTTAGAAACAAATCCCATTTTCTTCAACCGTTTCAATCCATTCTGTTTCTGTAGGCAAAGCGATAAATGGGTTATGTAAACGGTAAGCTTGCTTTTGTATGCCTCCTGAATCGGTAATTATCTTGTTCGATGAATGTTCAAGCGTTATAAAATCTAAATATCCCTGGGGGGGTCATCAAATCAGTGTGATATTGCCAGTCACATTATAATTTGTTGTAAGCATTTTCCTCGTTCTTGGATGAACAGGAAAAATGATTTTTTCTTCCAGTTCTCCCAATTGATTCAGTATATGTTCTAGTATATCCGTATCATCAACGTTATAATTGCGGTGGAGAGTAAGTAAATTGTATTCCTCGTTTTCTAATCCCAGCTCTGAAGTTATATTTGAGTTATGAAGAGCAATTTAAAGATTGTTTTTCATAGTATCAACCAAAATATCCCCGGTGAAAAAAGTAATTTTCTCCAATCCCTCTTTTTTAAGAATATTTACTGCGGTTTGTGTGGGAGCAAAAAGATATTTAGAAACATGATCTGTAATAATACGATTAATTTCTTCTGGCATACTTCTGTTGTAACTGCGCAAACCAGCTTCAAAATGTATTATGGGTATGTTTAGTTTTGGTGCCTGTTTCCTCTTCAAGTTGATAAGCAAAGTTCAAATCATAAATTAATAAAATCACCAACCATTTTTGTCCATATTACCCATCTCCGATAAATCATCCAAGGACATGGCTTTACAAACCTGCAGAAAATAAGTGTATAAATTCAGAATAATCAAATCCGTAAGCACTTACCATAAAGCCTTTCCCTGGTAATAATCCAGAATTTTTGCCCTTAATAAAAAATCATACCTGGCAATAATGATGTTGATGTTTGTTTTATCAAGATTATTTTTTGCAATTAAATAATCAACCGAAGTGATAGCACCTGAATTAAAACGGATTTCGGCAGCACGAAAAGATTCAGTAAATGAATTAGACTGGTCAAGCAGTATTTTATATTTGTCGGAAGTATTGGTAAGATTTACATAAGCTCTTTCAATGGATTGCTGCAACAGATTTTTTGTATTTTGCTCAACAAGCTCATTATTTTTTAAATCAATCCTTGCGAGCCTGATCCTGCTCCTTACGAGGTTTGCATTAAACAAAGGAATACTCAATCCTAAATTTACTGATGTAAAAAAATTGTTGTTGAGCTGGCTTCCATACGTTATTTTTTTTGTATTGAAGTTATTCTGCGTAGTTATAACAGGCACCTGAGCACCATTTATTTCTACATAATCTGTTGAAGGAATCTGGATAGTGTTCAGTAATAATGATTGTGTAGCTGCGCTGGAATAATTCGTATTAATATTTCCACTCAGTGAAAGTGAAGGATATAATTCTCCCTGTATGGAGCGAATTGTTTTTTTAGCGCTTTGAGTACGAAGCTGAACTCCTTTTATTTGGGCAAACTGTTGCAAAGCGGTTGCATAAATTTTTTCCGGTATGGCATCGTACGTGGTATCAAATGTTTGCTCAGGCAATCTTTCCAGCTCAATGTTTTTATCATAAGGCATATTCAACAACTGAACAAGATTTAATTTTGCAGTTTCCACTGCGGCCTGGTTATCTGCTATCGTTATTTGATCATTAGCTAACTGACCTTTTAAATCAAAATACTGTGATGGCGGAATAGCGCCCGATTGATTTAAAATGTCAAGCCGCTCAACCTGCCTGCCTGTTACAACTCCCTGGTTGCGGGAGCTTGCCAGTATATCCTCATCGCTAAGCACCTGCAGGTAAGCAAGAATTATATTGATCGTAAGATTATCTTTTGCCTGTTGCAGCTCCCATTTGGAAGCTTCATATCCCAAAGCATTTCCTTTAATTTTATTTTGAAGAGACGATCCATTGAATAATAAAATCCTGCTGGCCGCACCATAGGATGCATAGTCAACTTTTTGATTTATGAATGCATTTGTAAAAGGATCAATACTTCTTCCCTGGTTAATTCCATGATCTGCTGTTGCATTGAGATTGGGCAACACACTAGCCCTTGACTGCTTCAGATTTATGTCTGCTTTCTGCATGAGCAGGTTAGATTGATTAACATCTAAATTATTGGCAATGCCCGTTTGTATTGCCTGTTGCAGTGTCAGCTTGTTTTGTGCCTGTGTAATAAAGCAACTTAAAATAAAAATTATATTCAGAAAGATTGTTTTCATTTTCGTATGTTTAGCCTCACCCCAACCCTTCTCCATCCTTCGACAAGCTCAGGAGAGGGACCATAACTATTTGTGAACTTATGCATGGATATAAATACTTTTCTATTGATGGTGAGTGTTGAAATTTAATTTTAAATTATCAATTATCAATTGCTTAAGATTCCTTCTCAATTCTTCCATCAAGCAAATGAATAATTCTTGATCCGTAAGCCGCATTTTTTTCAGAATGCGTTACTTGTATAATTGTAACTCCTTCGCTATTCAGCTCTTTAAAAATATCCATGATCTCCTCCCCTTGTTTGGAATTTAAATTACCTGTTGGCTCATCTGCTAAAATTAATTTAGGCTTTACGATTAAGGCCCGTGCAATACCCACGAGTTGTTGCTGGCCACCGGAAAGATTGGTGGGAAAAAGATCTTTTTTGCCAACCATTTGAAAACGATCCAGCATATCACCCACCATAGCTTTACGTTCACCTGACTTTATATTCTGATAGATCAACGGGGTTTCAATATTTTCATACACCGTAAGCTCATCAATTAAGTGATACGCCTGGAACACAAAGCCAATATGACTTTTATAGATTTCTGAGCGTTGCCTTTCTTTAAGTTTAAATACATCCTGGTCCATAAAAATGTATTCACCTTCATTGGCTTCATCAAGCATACCCATCACATTGAGTAAGGTTGATTTACCTGAACCTGAAGGACCCATAATCGAAATAAATTCTCCCTGGTTTATAGTAAGGTTAATGTCTTTTAAAATGAAAGTGCGGTTACTACCGGTGTTATACCATTTGTAAATATTCTTTAGTGAGAGCATAGTTTTTATTGTTTTATTGTTGAATTGTTTTATTATTAATTGCCCCTTGTCTTACTAATACCTTCCCGCACTCTGCCGACTATCGTCGTAAAGACGCTACTCTTCTTATCCCCTTCGGGGTGGGTCTTCATTCACTTCGCAGGCTTTTTACAGGATTAGCAATCGCTGCTTTTATAGATTTATACCCGACAGCCAGCCATGCAATTATAATTGATATAAGCACAGCAATAAAAAATACACCCGGTGTAATTTTTATACGGAACACAAAATTTTGCAGCCAGTTGTTCATCATATAATATGATACAGGTATGGCAACCAGGAAACCCACGAAAATAAGAATGATAAATTCTTTTGAAAACAAATAAATAATATTTTGAACAGATGCACCCAATACTTTCCTGATACCGATTTCTTTGGTTCTTTGCACAGCCATAAATGAAACCAGGCCATACAAACCAAGACAGGAAATAAATATGGCGAT
>JBDTYU010000333.1:0-6954 GCA_040005535.1 Ginsengibacter sp.
TAAGTCTTCAATTTAAAAGATTAGAAAATCAAAAATTTGTCGACAACACAATTCTTATTAATCTATAAATCCACCCCAAATCGTGGTTCAGACAACAATTAAAACCTTAGGAGAACTAAGAGAGAGCAACTACAAGCCCAGATCTATTAAAGAAGAACTGCGTGATAATCTTATAAAAAAAATCAGTAAAAAAGAAATTACATTTCCTGGGATTATTGGTTATGAAGATTCTGTAATACCCGATACCGAAAGAGCTTTATTATCCAGGCATAACATTTTATTTTTAGGATTACGGGGTCAGGCAAAAACACGTATGGCCAGGCAAATGACAGATCTGCTGGATGAATATATTCCAATAATCAAAGGCAGTGAAGTGAACGATGATCCTTTTAAACCATTAAGTAAATATGCCAAAGATTTAATTGATGAAAAAGGTGATGATACACCCATTGAATGGCTGCACCGGAGCAATCGTTATGGAGAGAAACTTGCTACTCCTGATGTAAGTGTTGCTGATCTTATTGGAGACATAGATCCGATTAAAGCAGCTAATTTAAAATTAAGTTATGCTGATGAAAGAGTAATTCATTATGGAATTATTCCAAGAAGTAACCGCGGTATTTTTGTTATAAATGAATTACCCGATCTGCAGGCAAGAATACAGGTTTCATTATTTAATATTTTAGAAGAAGGTGATTTACAGATAAGAGGTTTTAAATTAAGATTGCCTTTGGATATCATGTTTGTTTTTACTGCCAACCCCGAAGATTACACCAACAGGGGCGCTATTGTAACCCCGCTTAAAGATAGAATCGAAAGCCAGATACTCACGCATTACCCGGTTACTATCGAAACAGCTTTATCAATTACAGAACAGGAAGCAGGAATTCATGAAGACCAGTTGAAAAAAATAAAGGTTAGTGATCTTGTAAAAAGACTCATTGAGCAAGTATCTTTTGAAGCCCGTGCAAGTGAATATGTTGACAAAAAAAGTGGCGTCTCTGCAAGGCTTACCATTGCCGCATATGAAAATGCAGTAAGTGCATCCGAGCGCAGGGCTATCATTAATAAAGAAAAAGAAACGCAGGTTTGGATTAGTGATCTTGCAGGCATCATTCCGTCTATAACAGGTAAGATTGAATTAGTATATGAAGGCGAACAGGAAGGCCCTTACCAGGTTGCTTATAATTTAATGGAGAAAGCTATACGCACTCAGTTTGCTGCTTATTTTCCTAATCCTGAAACATTCAAAAAGAAAAGAAGTAAAGATGCTGTAGTTGATGAAAATCCTTATAAAGCAATTACCCGTTGGTTTGATACAGGCAATCATTTAAATCTTTTTTTTGGATTGAAAGATGAAGATAAGATTCAGCTATTGTATAAAGTTGATGGCCTGTATGGTTTGGTAAAAAAACATTTTCCTAATGCCAATGCCAAAGAAAACGCCTTGCTCATGGAATTTGTTTTACATGGACTTTCTACCTATTCTCTTATAAGTAAAAAAGTTGTCGATGGTAAAATTGAATTTAAAGATCTGATGGGAAGTATGCTTAATTTAAGCCCACAATCTTTTAAAGATGAAGAACTGGATGAAGAAGATTTTAAGTGATCTACAGAAATTGCTATTAAAAAAATTAATATGGCTGATTTTAATTTTATCGGATGGCATTTAATAATTAAAAAATATTAACTTCTCTTTCCAAATCTATAGTAAATTTTTGTGCAACGCTTTTTCTTATCTCTTCACTAAGATCCAAAATCTCATTTCCTTTTGCATTACCATAATTTACCAAAACCAAAGCCTGCTTATCATAGCATCCCACATCACCTCTTCTATAGCCCTTCCATCCGCACTGTTCAATAAGCCAGCCTGCAGGAATTTTAAAATGGTCTTCATCAATTTTAAAAGAAGGAATTTTCAATTCGTGTAATTGATTTAATTGGTGTAATTCGTGGCTATTAATTTCAGGGTTTTTAAAAAAGCTTCCTGCATTACCAGTTAATGCAGGATCAGGTAATTTGGAAGTCCGAATGTTAATAATAGCGTCAGATATTACTTTAATGCTTAATCTTTCTACCTGCATTTTTTTTAATTCTTCTTCGATTGCCCCATATTTAACATTGAAGTGAGGAATTTTATTTAATCTGAATGTAACATTTAAAACAATAAATTGATTTTTATATTTCTTTTTGAAAACACTTTCTCTATAGCCAAACTCACAATCGTTTAATGTGAAATTCATTATTTTTTTTTCTTCGATGTTGTACGCTTCCAATGAATGAAAAACATCTTTTATTTCTACTCCATAAGCGCCGATATTTTGCATGGGAGAAGCGCCAACATTCCCGGGAATCAATGAGAGATTTTCTACTCCTGCAAAATTTTTACCAACACAATGCATTACAAATTGATGCCAGTTTTCTCCTGCCCCTACTTTCACATATACATATTTTTCTTCTTCATGGACGGTGACAATTCCCATGATTTTATTTTTTAAAACTAGTCCATCATAGTTTTTTGTAAATAGAATATTACTTCCACCGCCAAGAATTAATTTATGCGCAACTTTTTTTGAATCGTCGAGTAATAATTCTAATTCTTCTGCAGAAGCAAATGTTGAAAAATACTTCGCTGATACATCAATGTTGAAAGTATTATAATTTTTGAGCTGAAAATTTTCCTGAACTTGCATAAAGTGTAATTGTCGCAAAATACCAAATTATGAATGAACTAACAGCAGTTGTTATAGGAGCTTCGGGATTAACAGGCGGATATGTTGTTGAAGAATTATTAAAAGACAATGCTTTTGGTATGGTGCGTATTCTGGCAAGAAAACATATACAATTAATTCACCCCAGGCTTCAGCAGGAGACCGTAAATTTTGATGATATCAATGATTATACAAGAAAATTTGGAGAGGGGGATATAATTTTTTGCTGCATTGGAACAACACAAAAAAAAGTAAAGGGAGATATGGTAGCTTATGAGAAAATTGATTTTGATATACCTGTAAATGCTGGACGAATTGGAATAGAAAAAAGTTATAAAAAATTTCTGATTATTTCTTCCGTGGGCGCCAATGTAAATTCATCTAATTTTTATTTGAAACTAAAAGGCAAAACAGAAAATGCACTGAAACAATTTGCGTTTGAAAATATTTGTTTTTTTCGTCCTTCTATGTTGCTTGGTGAAAGAAAAGAGCAAAGGCGTGGAGAAAAGATTTTACAGAATAGTATGAAGTTTTTTTCACGCCTTCTTTTTGGTTCTTTAAAAAAATATCATGCAATCAATGCCAAAGATGTAGCAAAGGCAATGGTTAAAGTAAGCAAACAATTTAACCACGGCGTGCAATATTTTGAATATTCAGACATTATGAGTTTAGCGTAATGCGAAGAATCAATAAGCTAAAAGTGATACTGCACTTGTTGATGTAATTAGTATAATTCGTGTACTTATTTAAACAGGATCAACATCAGCAATGATTACTACACTTCGAAATTTTTTTTCGGCTTTTAAAAGATCAATATAATTATTAATCACTTTTTTTTGAGCCTGGATGTGTGCAGCATCTTTTGACAGCTTAATCAATATTTCCATTAGATACATATTTCGCAAGCGGTTAATCACAGGTGCTGCAGGACCAACTAAATTTTGAAAATCTTTTTTCAATGAATTCCCTAACACTTCCGCAGCTTCCAGCACAAGCTCTTTTATTTTATGTTTTAAAGTGAGACGTATGAGCCTGCTGAATGGCGGATAAAAAAATTGTTTTCGCATGGCGATTTCATTTTCATAAAATTTTTCATAATCATGCTGCTGTACAAATAATAAAACCGGGTGATTAATTTTAGACGCCTGTATCAATACAAGCCCTTGTTCCGTTTTACGGCCCGCTCTGCCACTTACCTGTTCCATAAGTTGAAACGCACGTTCATTAACCCTGAAATCTGCAAAGCTCAACAAGCCATCAGCATCAAGAATTCCAACAAGACTTACCTTTTCAAAATCGAGACCTTTAACAACCATTTGAGTTCCTGCAAGAATGTCAATACGATGTTGCTCAAATAATTTAATTAAAGTATCATGTGCATTTTTTCCTTTTACAGCATCTACATCCATACGTGCAATCCTGTTATGAGGAAAATCTTCCGTAAGCTCTTCTTCTATTTTTTCGGTACCAAAATTTTTCTCCATCCAGTTTACACTGCCGCAGGCCGGGCAGGTTGTAAGTTTTGGATAAGTATTTCCGCAATAATGGCAATGCAGTTTATTTGAGTACTTATGTAACGTCAACGTAACAGCGCAGTTTTCACATTGCGGAATAAAACCACAGGTTCCGCAAATTAAAAACGGTGCATATCCACGTCGGTTTTGAAAAAGAATTACCTGGCGATCACTTTGCAAAGCATTTTCAATTGCCGCCTTCAGTTGCGGGGAGATCATCACTTTCCCTTTTTTAGAAGCAGCAACTGTTTTGGTATCTATAATTTTTATCTCTGGTAATTTCACTCCCCCATATCTTTCAGCAAGAGTTACTAACCCATATTTATTTCTCAGTGCATTGTAGTAGCTTTCAATGGAAGGTGTAGCGCTTCCCATTAAAACTTTAGCTTTAAAAAGAGAAGCATAATAAACAGCAGTATCCCGGGCATTATACCTGGGGGCAGGCTCTTGCTGCTTAAAAGAAGGATCATGTTCTTCATCAATAATAATAAGCCCGAGATTTTTAAAAGGAAGAAACAAGGCACTTCTTGCTCCGAGAATAATTTTCAGTTCTCCTGTTTTTATTTTGTTCCAAAGCTCTACTCGTTCGTTGTTGTTGAACTTTGAATGATATATGGAAATGTTGCCTCCAAAATTCAATTGTAATCTTCGTATAATCTGTGCCGTTAGTGTAATTTCCGGAAGAAGATACAGAACCTGTTTCCCATCATTAATGAACTTTTCAATTTGTTTAATATATAATTGTGTTTTGCCACTGCTGGTAATTCCATGCAGAAGACAAACGTCTTTTTTATTCAATTCGTTTTCAATTTCAATTAAGGCTTTTTTCTGAAATTCATTTAGTTCAAAATTTACCTCCGTTTTTTTTGGAAGACTTCTTACCCTGTCAATACTTCGTCTTTCTGCAAAAAGAATATTCTTATCAACAAGTCCTTTTAATTGGGAAACAGTGGCTCCGGATTTTTTTAAAAGTTCAATTTGCGAAACTTCGCCTTCTGTTTTTATAAGATGTAAAAAACTTAGCAGCAACTCCAATTGCTTGGGAGCTTTAAAATTATTTATTAGCTCCTCCAGTTTTTCGTCAGTATCATATTGCGTATTAAGAAATATATAATTTTCTTTCTTCGCTTTATATTTATCTGTAAAAGCTTCCCAAACAAAGCAAACTTTTTTATCAATAAGGCGCTTTATAAGCGGATAAACATGAATGATATCTGCTACAAGCTGAACCTCGGTCAGCTTCAATTCTTTTTTTATAAGCAATGCCTCTGCTATAAGATATTCTTCATTGTCAAGCTGAGAAAAATCATCGCCATATTCTTCATTATAAATTAGTACAGCTTCGCTACTTAATTTTAAATGAGTTGGTAACGCAGCAGCCATAACTTCTCCCTCGCTGCACATATAATATTGGCTAATCCAATTCCAAAGCTCTAACTGTTGCGGATAAACGATGGGCTCGTCATCTATTATGCTTAGAATATCTTTAGTTTCATAAGCCGGTTTTATTTTGTTGAAAGATTTTATGATACCTGCATACTTTTTGTTTTTACCAAAAACAACTTCTGCACGACACCCAATCTGTATTTTGTTATGAAGTTCAGGAGGTACCGAATAAGTATAAGTTTTAGGGATGGCAAGAGGAAGAATAACTTCAATCCATATATTGACTACCTGGTCAACTTCATTGAATAAATTTTGTTCCTGCAAATCTTTTATTATCATTTGCACAAATATAAATTCAAACTATTAAAGCCGTTTAACTCTATAAAATTAAAACCTGCTAAAGACCTTATTGAATCCAACTTGCCTTGTATTGTATTAACCCATCCTCCATTTGCCTGTATATTTTTTCTTTTAATAGTCCTAAATCATTTATCACTAATCCTTCAGTCGAAGTTTCACGGAGATAGACGGCACGGCATTTCCCGGGGTTTAATGAAAATATGTTGTTATAATTCAGCCTGTCGTACGTATCTAAAAATAAAATGGGGCGTATTGGTTTTTGTGTTTCGATTGCAATACGAAAAGCTCCGTCATAAAAACTTTTTAGAGGGTTATGTGTCATATTAAAAGTTCCTTCCGGGCATATAAAAACTGAGATCTTTTTATTCAGAAAAAAAATTAAGTGCCTTACGCTTTCTGACCTTTTTTTTGCACTTTCCCTGTTTACTAAAACAGCGCCTTTCTTATAGATATATCCAAACACAGGGATTTTAGTCATCTCAGCTTTCCCCAGAATACGAATATTCTGGCGCCTGATTGCTTTCATCATCATAGGAATATCAAGGTATGAAATATGATTACTTACAAAAATGTATTCCTTATGCGTTTCATGTTTTTCTTCATAAATACTATGATGTCTTACACCAATAAAAAAAAAGAAAGCATCGGCCCAGAAGCGGCATATCTTGTATAGAATATTTCCTCCTTGTACAGGGTTCAATAAAAAAGAAATAATAAAAAAAGGTAAGAGCAGTAACATGAGTAAAAGGAAAACTAAAAATCCATAAATACTAAAAATGGAACGAAATATTTTTTGCAAAATGCTCACATAAAAAGGTTTAATATTTAAGTCTAATACACATATTCGCACTATTTCAGCTTTTCATACTATAGAGATCGAAATTTAACCTAAAAACGAGAAAATTTAGTCCATTAATGTTTTAAGAAAGAAATTTTTACTGCAAATCCCTTACATTTGCACTCCAAAATTTGGTAATTATGTT
>JBDTYU010000334.1:0-3144 GCA_040005535.1 Ginsengibacter sp.
ACTTTTCACCCCCATCCAAGGATGGTTATCGATGCTGCATCCCAGGCTTCATCGCATAATAATTATGAAGAAATAAAATTGCTTAATACCCTTCCTGAAAAGATTGAGCTTTTGCAAAAACAAAATATTGATCACCTGGTAATTGTACCTTTCACAATAGAATTTTCAGAACAATCTGCAGAAGAATATATCAGGGGTTTTCTTGTATCAAAATTTCACCCTCATACTATAATAATCGGTTACGATCATCATTTTGGAAAAAACCGCCAGGGCGATTACAGGCTCCTGGAATTTTATCAATCTGCATGTAATTTTAAAGTGAAAGAAATACCAGAGCATGTCTTACACCATGTCATCATAAGTTCAACAAAAATCCGTCATGCACTTGAAGAAGACGACATTAATACAGCAAATGAGTATTTGGGCTATCCCTATTTTTTCGAAGGAAAGGTTATTAAAGGCGATAAATTAGGAAGAACGTTAGGTTATCCTACTGCAAATATTTTCGTTACTGATAAAAATAAGCTCGTTCCGGGAAATGGCGTTTATGCCGTGGAAGTAGTTGTCAATAAGTCAAAAGTCAATGAGTCTTTAAATAGCAAAGAAACTATCCCTCATGCATCAAACATCGAATATCAAACATCAAATATCGAACATCTGAAAGGCATGATGAATATTGGTGTAAGGCCTACAGTTGGTGGCACAAAAAAGGTTATCGAAGTAAATATTTTTGATTTTGACAAATCAATTTATGAGCAAGTTATCCGGATATATGTACGCTATTTTTTAAGAAGCGAAGTAAAATTCAATGGCCTTGAAGAGTTAAAAGAACAATTGCTTACCGATAAAACAAAGGCCTTAAAAGTTCTGCAAATTTCTTAACTATAATTACTTCCCTTAATTATTTTGTAAGCCAGCTCTTTCATAAGTGAAGCGCCTGATGTTCCATAATTTTTGATTCCAATACTTTTTAAATTATAATCATGAAGCAACATAATTGCCTGCTCAGCCTGGGCATAAGAATAATTTAACAACATGTCTATCGCTTGCTGAACTAAAAAAGAATTGTTGTAAAATATAGGTCTCAGGGCTTTCTCACTTTTATCGTTCATCTGGTAGATAACCAAAATTTTGGTAAAATAATTATACAAAGATGGCAACACTAACTGTATAGGAGCAGCTTTAGGATTGGCTTCAAAATATTGGATGATACGTATTGCTTTTGCAAGATCTTTTTTGCTGATTGCATGTTGCAGCTCAAAAATATTGTAGTCTTTACTTACACCAATATATTTTTCAATATCATCTTCTGTAATATTTTTTTCTTTATCAAGATTGATTGATAACTTTTCAATCTCATTTGAAATACGGTTAAGGTCATTGCCAATGTGATCAACCAACAATGTCAAAGCCCGGGTAGTTATCTGGTATCCTTTTGATTGCAAATAACCGTTAGTCCATGAAGGTAGCTGGTTATCAAATATTTTTTTTGACAAAAAAACTTCGCCATTTTTTTTAATTGATTTGGAAATACGACTGCGGCCATCAAGCGTTTTACCTTTATAGGATACCACCAATATCGTTGAGCTAAGAGGCTTCTCAACATATCCTTCAAGTTTATCAATATCCTTCATCTGCTGGGCTTCTTTCAGCAGGACTACCTGGCGCTCTGAAAACATTGGATAGCGCCTGCATGCATTTAAAACATCGGCCCAGTTGGCATCTTTGCCATAAAAAATGGTAAGATTAAATTCAGCGTCTCCCGCGTTTAAAATTTTCTTCTCAGCATATTCCATAATTTCATCAATGTAAAATTCCTCTTCACCTTCCAGCCAATACAGTGGCTTGTAAACATTTTTTTTCCAGTCAGTAAGTATCGTTAATGCACTCATTTTTCAAAGATAAAATTTTACAGCTATTCTCATTTCTTATTAAGAGCATAATACAGAAAATTAAATAAAACCTATTTGGCATGATTTTGGAAAATTATAATGCATAACTTTAAAAAAGTAAAAAAATTTAATATGAGTTACGAGAATTTTCCTAACAGCAATATTCCTGAAGAAAAAATTGTAGTGGCTAAGAACAACAACAACCGTAATATTTTAACCGGTATTTTAATTGTTGCCTTACTTGCCACATGGGGTTATATCATTTATGATAAAAATAAAACTAAACAGGAAAAGCAAGATCTTACTGCACAAATAGTTAACAGTGATTCTTCTAAAAATGAATTACAGCGTGAGTTAAATGATGCAGCCTTAAGGCTTGATGTGTTGAAAACTTCCAATGTAAAAGCTGATAGCCTTTTGAAAACAAAAGATAAGGATATACAAGATCTAAAGTCGAGGATTCAAACTATTTTAAACAATAAAAATGCTACAGTTGCGCAACTTGCAGAGGCCAGGAGATTAATAGGTGAATTAAAAGGTAACATTGTAACCTACACCGCCCAAATTGAAGAGTTGAAAACTCAGAATACACAATTAACTGAAGAGAAAAGACAGGTTACTGAAGAACGTGATGTTGTGAGGAAAAATTATGATTCTGCCAACCAGGTTATTAAACAAAAAGAAGATGTAATTGACGTAGGATCTACATTGCACGCATCAAATTTTAATATCATCGGCCTTAAAGAAAAAAAGAGTGGTAAGGAAAAAGAAACAACCACTGCAAAAAGAGTTGATAAGCTAAGAATATCTTTTGACATTGATGAAAACAGGATCACACAATCTGGTTCAAAGGATATTTATGTAGCCATTACTTCTCCTGATGGAAACCCTGTAATAGTTGATGCTTTAGGTTCTGGCAAATTTGTTACGAGAGGTGGTGGTGAAAAACCTTTTACCAAAAAAGTTCAGATTAATTATGTACAAGGAGAGAAACAACCTGTTACTGTTGAGTGGACTCAAAACAGCGGTTTTCAAACCGGCAATTATAAAATAGAAATATATAATAATGGCTTTAAAATTGGCGAAGGTGTTCGCACATTTAAGAAAGGTGGTTTATTTGGATAATATTTTGAGCATTTCTTGTGTCTGCAAAGTCTCTATAAATAAAAAAAGCTTTCCGCATAAACGGAAAGTTTTTTTTTGTCAAAATAAATTGAAATGTATTTTCCAATTGAACCGTCATCCAGTTTAA
>JBDTYU010000335.1:0-9556 GCA_040005535.1 Ginsengibacter sp.
AAGATGAAATATAAGGATTCACTCTTCGCTGGTCAAAATATAATTTTACATTAATGCGGTTGCTGATATAATAATCTATCGTGGGGCTTATAGTAATTTCTTTGCTTCCATTAGTTGCAAAAGCACTGTTTTGGTCGAGGCGGCTATTTGACGTTACATTATCCCTCACTTTAAAATCAAGACGAAAATTAATTTCATTATCTAATTTTTTGCTATCCTTTTTTGTAAAGGGTACTTTGAAAGGAAGCTTTAAACCACGTTTACGAAATCCTCCGCCAAAAGTGTATTCAGTAGATCGCACTTCACTAAGCTGATAATCAACAAGGCTAAGACTCAATTGCCGCTGTTTTATATAATCAAATTTAAGACTAAGCTGGTTAGTGAAAGTCATATCAATACCTATCAAAGGAGCAAACTGTTCCTGGATAGTTATATTAGGAACTAAAAAGTAAGGTATGTAATTATTATTACCAAAAGTGGTATCAATAAATGAAGGATAGCCGTACCTCGAAACATCCCGGTAATCTAATGCAGAAGTGAAGCTATTCATTCCAAGGCTTGCATTATATGCATGCGTTAATGTGAAATTGGTGAATATTTTGTCAATCCCTGGTATCCTGCTTAACCCATTATAACTTATACGCCAGTTGGGCTTGGGTAATATCTCTCTGAAAGGATTCGATTTTAGATTTGCATTGTTCTGTTTTATCAATGAAACTTTGGTGGGATCCTGGCCTGTATATGCAGCGATAAATGCAGGAACAAGTACATCTACAGCGTATTTTCCATACCCCAATGCATAGCCGTTCGGGGCAGTGGGATTTCCTGCAAGTTGATTGTATTTATTTAATGTGCCTAATCTCTTAGATAATACCTGTCGGTAATCCTGAAACTTTATAAAGGTTGCAGAAACCTGGTTAGGATCATACTTACCAAACAAAGTATTAAATGAAATATAGCTCACACTAAATCCACCCTGGGTGTATGGGCTAAGGTGAGCAAAATGTTCTCCTGTATAGGTAGTATCCTTAAACGTCTCAGAAAAGTTTTTGGTAAATGTTTTATCTAGATTTACGTCAATAGTAAGATCACGTACAGGCTCAAGTTGAGCGGAGAGGGTAATTTTCTGATCAAAATTTTGAACAAAAAGATCATTGAATAAAGAATCTTTTGAAATAAGCCCCCTTTTTGCAGCCCTGTTTAACCAATTGGTATCGGGTTGCTTTCCTAAAATAAAATCAAAACCGGGTGCCATACTTTTAAAGTTTTCTCCTAAAATTTTTGTGCTGTCTGTATAACCCGGCAATCTTGTATTACTGTTTTGTGAAACAGTTGCATTAATAGCTTTTACACTTGTGATCAACTTGCCGAATATTCTTGCAATACCCTTCACTTCAGGTAATGCATTTGGATTTTTTGCCGTCTTTGATACATCAGGTTTTGGAACAGGTTTCTTCGCTCCTGAAGAATCAGCAGGATTTGGTTTCGCATTTTTCAATGGCTGGTCAAGCGCTCTTAACCATTTGGATTTGCTGTAAAGCCTTGTAAAATCAAGCTGAAGATTTGCTTCTTCCTGTTGTCCATTCTCCAGGAAATTTCCAAGATTTACTGCCAGTCTCGATGCACCTATCCACCTGTAATTTGCAGCATAATGCAAACGTAAAGTCGTCCAGTCTGTTAGCGGAAATTTACTGAGTGGCACATTGTAAGAAAAATTTATAGATTGAGTGAAGACAGTATTGCGTCCGCCATCAAAGAAATTTCTTGCAACAGTATCCTTTTTAGCTTTAGTATCAAGCCGGCCATAAGGTTCATCTATACGGGCATTGTTCAAAGCAGAATAATCTATATTAAGTGAATGAGTAAGATCCCATCTTAAAATATAGTTTCTATCGAAAGTAAAATACTTGTCGTATGTTTCTGGAATTATATATTTATCTCCTCCAATACTTTTCGGTTTTATAACACCGAATTGCCTGAATACATCTGCTTTAAAACTTAGCTGAGAAGGTATGGGATTAAAATTAAAATCTTTGATAAGGTCAAACCAATGAGTTTTTGATTTTTTAAATATTTTTTTGAAAGGCTCATAAAATTTTGGCTGAGGGGCATAGTTATATCCTAAGCCGCCCCGCTGTTTAGTTACATTATTGTATTCTATCAGCGGATTGTGCGCTTCTGTTTTCGTGTAAGCATAACTTACATCAAGGTTTTCTACATCCCATGGTTTGGGTTTTTTAGTATTGGTTCTGTTTTTATGAACGTTTGTAAAGCTGATTGTTTTAGTAGATGCATAATCGACTGCATTTTTTCTTATTGAATCACGCTGACTCTTTGGGGCTGTACTTATTTTTTGTTTTAACCTGAGATCAAGATCATAGGGATCATACTCAGGTGTGCTTACTGCCTGCGTAAAACTGGCATAGAACGGAATTGACAAAGCAGCATTTTTTGGTAGCAACTTACCAAGTTCGAGGTTGGCTGCTGCATCAAGTTGCAGGAAATAATCTTTATATCTTTCATTTACTCTTTGTTCAAGTGTTCCAAAACCATTGCTGTGTGTATTTGCTGATAATGAAATTGTCCCAAGATCTGCCAGGTTTGCATCAACACGTGCGAGTGCAGCCCAGCCGCCTTTCTCATCGAGAGAAGACAGGCGTAATTCATTGAACCAAAGTTCACCGCATGCGGTAATAGCGTTGATGTTTTTTACTCCCATCAATATTCCTTTTACTTCACCAAGGTTAGGATTTCCAATTATCGAGTATGTTTGACCGTTAGCCTGTAGCTGAGAATACAATATGTTTAAAGAAGAACTGGATAAATTTCTTGAAGTTTTAATTTGCGTGAGTACACTTAGGTCGAGGTCGAGATTATTTCGTTGCATCCATAAAGTGTCGTTATAAGCATCACTGTTTGGATTAAGACCTAAATTAAGAGGTGTAAGCTTTAGCGGAATTTTTACTTCGTAATAATTAGACACAAAGTCGCTTCCGATTCTTACAACAGCGGTAAGGTCATCATCATTAAGCTGGGTCTGCAATTTTTTTTCTGCATGAATATACAGTTGCAGTTTACGAAATTGTCTTAAATCCCTGTTGGCAAAAGTTTGAAAAACTGCTTTACCATCATTTTGGTTTAGGTCACAAAACTGGAGTGTTAGTGCCTGCTCATTTTGTAAAAGATTTACTCCATTATTACTTAAAGTTTGCACACGCTCAATTTCACGGGGTGTGCGGTAAGGCAAAGGAGTGCGCTTATCATTTTCTTCAATATTTACAGCGCCTACATTAAAATCACTGGTTACCTCAGGGCTATAATTTCCTGTTGAATCAATTTTATATTCAAATTTTCTCCAGGTATTTCTTACAAGAGCAAGCTTTCCAAAACGAGCTACAACACTGTCATCAAAACCGGTTAAAAACATTCTTATAAATCTTATAGATTTAAAATCAGGAATGTTGCCAATCTTTTTATTATACGAATTAATAGGAATTCTAAGCTGATACCAGGTTTCGTTTCTTGAAGTACCGTCAACAAGATTTACCCCCACCACTTTTTTATCAACAATATAGTTCTGACCTATCATCATTTCTGGAGCAGTGGGCGGTTTAAGATTAACTATATACTGAAAGTATTCTTCAGTTTCATTAAGGGTATTATCGCGGTTCACATCTTCCTGATCGGGATACAATGTTGCTGCCGAAGAGAACTGGGCATTATTATCAGCTATGGGAGAGTTGCCCTGCGGGTTATTAAATTTTTTATAACGGTTAAGGATATCCGCATTTTGTTCGTCCAGGTTATTGCCGCGGTAATATTGGTAATTATCTGAAGATGGATCTGCCAAAGCATCCTGGTAAGCTTTTGAATTTACTCCGAAATTGGTTGCAAGGATATTTAAATAATCTACTCTTCTTTTGTTTATTTCCGCACTATCGGTCAATCCATCAAACCCAACATCCTGGTAAGGCCTGTCATTGGGATCATTACTAAATGCATTGGTAACCTGGGTAGGATTGCGTGGTACAACTCCCCATACAGATGCATCCACCTGGGCTGGAGCGCTTGGAGTAGGCAGGCCATTTTCATAAAATCTTCTGGAATCTTTGAGCACATCTTCAGAAATATTTCCAAGATTAATATAAAATTTACCGCCGTTACTGGACGGATTCTTTATAAACGGATCCTGCACCCAACACTCAATATATTCAACATTAGCGGTCTCAAAATCAGTCTGGTCAATATTTCTCATTAATCCACCCCACCGCTTTGAAGGAGTAAGTAATTTGCCGTTGGCACTTACATCTGCGGCGGAAGCATCATAATTATAGGGACCGCGATCTGTCGGGTAATAAGCAAGATCAAAAGTTATTAATTGATTTTGACCAAAGTCAGTTGTCCTTTGTGGAAATATTTCTGTTTGTGAAATAGCTCTTACTCTTGGATCAGACAGAGCTGTTTTATTTCCCCTTAATGGATTATTCACATTTCTCGGGTCCTGCAACGTGGGTTCAATTTGATACCAGGCAATTTGTGCCCTGTTTTTGCCATAATCTATATTATCGTTTAATGCGGCTTCAGGAAACAAAAGCGTATTGCCACTTTCATCAGTTGCTCCAAATGGGGTAGACGCTAATGCCCAGCTTATTGGCGGAAAGCGCAAATCAATATCACTTTTGCTTCCTTCAAAATTATCTATATAAATTACTCCATTGCTTCCCCGACCTATCTGTGGGGCATGCCCGGGTTTCAAAAACGCACCTTCTGCATAAGCATTTATAGCAGACGGTGCTGTTGTGTTATAAAAAGGAAGCTTGTTTAAAAGTTTAGTTAACCGGGGCAAGTCTCTGCGATAATTTACGTCACCACCATACATTGTATTTCTAATAGGATCTTCGCCATAATCAACTTTTGTAAAGAAGGGGCGCTCACTTAATCGTACCATAGTAGCCCCAAAAGATAATTGTTCTTTGGTAGTATTCTTAGCGAGATAATCGAGCCTTAAGCCTAGATAGCTCTTTTGCTGAAGACCAAAAGTTGCATTGTTTTCAAAATTAACCTGCACCGGAAGACCTGCATTTATTATTGCCTGGTTAATAACTTTTATGGTGCCAAGATCGTAGTTTATTGTATAATCAATATTCTCGCTAAGATGCTGCCCGCCCGCGGTTACAGATACCGAGCCCGGCGGAATATTATAGCCAATACTAATATCTGATGAAGCAGATGTTTTTGCGGACCCTTTTAAAACAAACCTGTCAAGGTTAGGAAATTGTTGTTGAGCGATTATCTTTATTGAATCGTACAAAGGATAATACAAACTGTCTTTTGCAATAGTAGTATCAGAAAAAATTTTTGGAGCAAGATCACGTCCAAAAGGTTGTAATAAGGGAAAGATAACCCTACTGTATTGAGGAAGAACCGTATACCCTTCAACAAAATCAAATACTCCATCCGGTTGAGGATCGTTTTGATTATTAAGCCGGTCAAGATTTATCAAAGTCAAAATAGGCGTACCCTGGTTAAGATTGCCAAAAGGGAGATATCTTTTTGCACCCAAACCAGGTTGTTCATATAAGACATTTAACTTAAAATCCTGTCGATCTAAAGTGCCAAATCCCACGCTATACACATTCTTCAGCATTAATTGCCAAATTGGAAGATAGGGACGCTGAGAAGTAGCTTTTAATAATTTCAGAAAGAGAACTTTTTGATTTCCTGAAGTTGAATCGGGCGGCAAATCCTGTGAAAATTCGCCAACCTGGTAAATTTTTCCATTATATGAATATTGGAAAGCAACGGCAAGCACTTCATCTGGCTGTAATGGTTGACTCAATGAAAGAAAGCCTACTTTAGAGTTATAAATATATTGGCTGGAATCCAGTTTCTTTGCAAATGTTTTTTCAAAATCCTGAACGGGACTTAATCCTATCGGGCTAAGATTTTGCAAGAGGTTTGTAATAAGAGCAGGATTACGGCTGTTAGGATTTCTGATAATATCGTCGTATTCTGAATTGGTATTATTTGCGGGCAAATTTCCTGTTACAGTAAAAGGATGAAAGGGATTGGCTTCACCGAGGTCCATAAGTCCAACAATTTCTCTTGCATCGGTAGTGGAACCATTTTTATTGGTGACCCATACTTCCATTCTAAGAATTTGTACCGGCGTGGTTACCGCCGGCAAATTGCTCATCACTTTATTATAATTGTTTTTAAAATATTGGCTAAGTAAAAAGTGCCTGTTCTCTTCGTAGTCATCAGCTTTAAATTCAAATTGCTGGGCTGCACTTCCACCTTGCAGGTTTACTGATTGCCTTTGAGATTTTTGATTGGCCAAAATTGCTGTAATGAAAAGTTTTCCAAATTGCAAAGTGGTTTTTATTCCAAATAAAGATTGCGCTCCGGGAATTAAAGTGCTTCTTGAAGGGAAAGAAACATTTCCCGCCTCGAAGCGTTTTAAGATTTCATCATCAGTACCTGAATAATCAAGCTTAAGCTGGTTGGTAAAATCGAAATTGGCAAGTGTGTTATAACTAATTGGAAATTTTAGCTTGTCGCCAATATTTGCATTTACATTCAATTGGGCAGCCATATTAAAATCGAAGCCTCCATTTTTCCTGGCTCTTTCGGGCAATGTTGGATTCTTAATATTTTGTCCCTGGTATCCTGCTGTAATATCAACATTTCCCTGGGGTTGAATATCTATTTTTCCGTTACCAAATAGCCTATTAAACAAATTATCATAAATGCTTAGCTTAGGCTTTATACGGCCACGATTGAGTATGTTTAAGGTATTGGCTCTTTTTTTAAAATAATCTGTTTCAGCTTTATGGCCCTGCATTTCCATAAACTCTTCTGAAGTGTAAGAGGTAGGTGTTCTGTAATACCTGTTGCCTATCTTTTCATAAACAACATATCTTTTTGTTGCGGGATCGTATGCTATTGAATCATTGATATTGGAAGGCGGTGCTAAATCGAAAGTACTTCTTTGGCTGGAAAAAAAATCTCCCCTGCTATCATGAATGGGGTAGTGTAATGTATCATTTATGTGAAGCTTAGAAGAATCTTGTGCTGATGCACTATTGATGGTAACAATTGACAATGCCACGGGTATAAGACAAAATATTATCGACCCAAAAAAATTCGGTGGCAATCCTCTTTTAAACGACATCCATCAATAATTAAGGTAGATTTCTATCAAATAGCTTTTAAGGCTTTTTTTATTAGGGTTTCTAGTGTATGTGTAGTTGGATCGGAAATTACGATTTTTTTAATTGCCTGCTCAGCAAAAGGTCTTGCAATACCGAGAGCCACCAATGCATTTAACGCATCCTGCTCCAAAGTATTGCTACCGGAAGCATCTCCAGGTGCTATTGTTGACAATTTTGACATTTTATCTTTAAGTTCAAGAACAAGCCTCTCGGCAGTTTTTCTGCCAATACCTTTTACACTTTCAAGCATGCTCACATTGTTTTGCATAATGGCCTTACTTATTTCAGCAGGCTTCATATTAGACAACATCATTCTTGCCGTTGTTGCACCCACTCCGGAAACACTTATCAACATAACAAACATTTCTTTTTCCATTGTATCAAAAAAACCAAACAAAGTATGCGCATCTTCCTTTATTTGAAGATAAGTATATAATTTTCCTTCAGTTAATTTTTGAATGTGCGAATAAGTATTAAGGCTAATGTTTACTTCATAGCCAATACCCTGTACATCTACATAAACAACTGCCGGATTCTTGTATGAAAATTTACCCGATAAATATGCTATCATGTTTTTAAGAGCGCCAAAAATAAGTAATTCGTCTTAATGAAAATGATTATTAAATATTATTGTAACCTAAGGCAAAGTGAATAGAAAGGATGTTGTATTTTTAACGCCTAAAAAAATTCTGAACTTATAAATGGATAAAAAAATTTCAGCCGCAATTACTGCTATTGGTGGCTACGTTCCTGAATATCGTCTTACAAACGCAGAACTTGAAACAATGGTTGACACCAATGATGAATGGATAAAAAGTAGAACTGGGGTTGAGGAAAGGAGAATACTAAAAGGAGAAAATAAAGGCGTTTCTGAAATGGCTGCCCCTGCTATATTAGAGCTCTGTAAAAAAAGGGGAATTGATCCTGCAGAAATCGACTGCATCATTTGTTGTACCGTTACACCAGATATGACTTTCCCTGCTACTGCAAATATTATTTCATATAAAATAGGTGCAGTTAATGCATTTGGCTTCGACCTCTCTGCAGCATGTTCAGGATTTTTATTTGGTGTAACTACCGGTGCAGCATTAATTGAAAGCGGTCGCTACAAAAAAGTGGTAATTGTTGGTACTGATAAAATGAGTGGCATTGTTGACTATAGTGACCGCACCACTTGTATACTTTTTGGAGATGCTGCCGGAGCAATTTTGCTGGAGCCAAATGAAGAAGGATATGGAATACAGGATAGCCTTCTCAAAACAGACGGAAGTGGAATGGAATACCTTAAGATGGTTGCTGGTGGCTCTGCTAAGCCTGCATCTATTGAAACCGTAATGGCAAAAGAACACTATATATACCAGGAAGGGCCTGCAGTTTTTAAGTTTGCAGTAAAAGGAATGGCGAATGTCTCTTATGAATTGCTTGAAAGAAATCACTTAAAAGGTGATGATATCGCATGGCTCGTTCCACACCAGGCCAACAAAAGAATAATTGATGCTACTGCCAGCCGTATGGGATTAAGTATGGATAAGGTTATGATTAATATTCAGCGGTATGGTAATACAACTTCTGCAACTATTCCTTTATGTTTATGGGAATGGGAAAAGCAATTGAAGAAAGACGATTTGATAGTGCTTGCAGCTTTTGGAGGAGGATTTACCTGGGGGGCTACATTGGTGAGGTGGGCTTATGATACTTCTCAAAATTAATTATCAGGTTTGATAGAAAACTATGATAAAAACTTATGGCTTAACTCACATATCAATTTCAGTAAAAGATATTCATCGCTCAGCCACATTTTATGAAAACTTATTTGGAGCAAAAAGAATGTATGTTGCGGAGCAATTTATACAGCTTCAAACTCCCGGCAGTCGTGATATAATTGTGCTTGATAAAAGTAGTGAGGAATTTAAAAAAAAAAACGGCGTTAAGCATTTTGGTTTTCGATTAATTGATATCACCGATGTTAAACTGCTTATTTCAGAAATTGAAAAGGCAGGCGGAAAAATAAAAGATTCAGGAGAATTTTGCCCGGGTGAACCCTACGTTTTCTTTTATGATCCTGACGGATACGAAATTGAGGTTTGGTATGAGAAACCTTTAAAAGAGTCTAAGTAATAATTTTTAAAATTTTTAATTTCTAAAAAAAATATAATGGACAAAACAGAAAAATTACACCTGATGGAAAAATTACTTCGCGAATTGGAAGACGTAGTAAATACCCAAACCTCTTTGCTTAAAAAAGTAGCACAAATTGAGGCTGAAAATATAAACCTGGGGAATAGGCTGCTTGAAAAACAATTACCGGAAATTCATTCAAAAGCAGATGAAGCACTTACTAT
>JBDTYU010000336.1:0-9915 GCA_040005535.1 Ginsengibacter sp.
GGTTTCCCTACAGTGGCAGCAGTTACATCACCAATTGTTCCGGTATTTGCTCCGGAAGCATCCTGTGCATACGTGGGAATTGCAAGTGCAACAAATAATATTATTAGGAATGGGATAAAGATTTTCAAAAATCCCTTTTTAGAAAAGCAAAAGCTTTTCGCAAAATCAGATAATCTCATAGTTAAGTTTTTTGATGTTGAAAAATTATAGCGAACAAAGAATTAAAAGTGATAGGTGGCTGCAAGTATTCCTGTAACTGTAGTTTTTGTAGTTGTTCCATCATTCTTTTCAAAAATCTCATCCTTTCCGGCATCCAGTCTCAATTCAGGAATTATAGTAAGGTTTCCTATTTTGAAATTGGGAGAAAGTGTTACATCAAAAATGCTTGTTGGTGTGGTCGGAATTGCTGCCACTCCCTTTTTATTATCAAAATATTCAGCACGCAGCGTAATACCAAAAGTGCTTATTGGATCAACGTTTAGATATACAGCCGAGCCCCACCAGCTGTTGCTTGATGTTGAATCAGTTTTTGCTGAATATATAGTTCCATTATAACCCAAACTGAATTTACTGGTAATAGCTGCTGTAACAACTAAATCAAATTGAGTGATACTATATGAACCACCATAAGATCCCTGGTAATTAAGGTATGCCTTGATTTTATCATTTAGGGAACCGGTGCTCAATTGGGCTATAGCATATTTTCTTGAAGATGTGGTGGAAACTATATCCGAAGTATTAGCCACTCCTAACATTAAAGCAGTTTTTTTACCTAAGCCTATATCGGCTTTTAACCCGGTATGAGAAAAGGGCCCATAGGAAAACATATAATCCATACTATAATTCCGGTTCAAATAAGCATCTGCTAATTCATATCCAATATGGGTTGCCCATTTGCCCATTGTTAATTTAAATTTATCGGAAATGGCATAGCTTAAATAAGCCTGCTTAACTGCAAACAAAGTAGGATGCTCAGGATTTCCATAAGAAAATTCTTCAGCCCTGCGCCCAAAGCCCAAGTCTATTGTGGCACTTGCTTTACCAAAACTATGATCAGCCCTGACGCTTGCCATGCCCAGTTCAAATGAATTTTGCGAGTTGGTAAAACTGGTTAAATTGTTTGTTCCCCCAGATTTGGGATCATTGAAATTATACCGGTAATACACGTCTACAGATCCTGTAATTGTAGGTGTAGGGGAAGCTGGTGCAGGTGATGCCTGGGCTGTAGAGTCTGTTTGTGCATAGGTGGAAATAAAACCCGAAAATAGAAGTGTTCCTAAGAAAATTTTTCTTAACATTGTTTTAGATTTAAAGATTAATAATGAAAGGGGTTTAGCTAATTAACTTTTCTCAGAAGTTAATAGATTCAGCTATGCCCCTTTCTTGTTCGTTTAGAGTTCCGTTACTCTTAACAAGCAATGTCCCTTGCAGGTATTTTTCATTATGTTGTGAAGCGTCCAATCCTGCTTCTTCATCAGCAGTACTTACTCTCATTGGAATAACCCAATTGATAAATTTAAATATGGCGAAAGAAACAGAAAAGCTATACGTTACGACGATGACCAGGGCTTTTAATTGTGTAAAAAATAGTGCAGGATTTCCATAAAACAATCCATCATTGCCACCACTATTAATATTTTTAGTCGCAAAGATTCCTGTCATAAGCATACCAACCATACCACCTATACCATGACATGGAAAAACATCCAGGGTATCATCTAAAATTGATTTTGATCTGTAATAAACTGCAACATTTGAAATAAGCGCAGCCACTGCTCCTATAAATATACTTTGGGGTATTGCAACAAAACCTGCAGCAGGCGTAATAGCAACAAGGCCTACAACGGCGCCTATACAG
This sequence comes from Ginsengibacter sp., assembly GCA_040005535.1. Classification (GTDB taxonomy): domain Bacteria; phylum Bacteroidota; class Bacteroidia; order Chitinophagales; family Chitinophagaceae; genus Ginsengibacter. Next base: position 1,859 of record JBDTYU010000336.1, read on the forward strand.
AATCCAAGTACTGAGGGCTTTTTTCCTTTTAGTACATCAAAAAACATCCAGGCTAAGCCAGCCGCAGCTGCTGCAGTGTTAGTAGTTGCAAATGCAGAAACGGACAAGGCATTGGCGGCCCCCGCTGAACCTGCATTAAAGCCAAACCATCCAAACCAAAGTAAACCTGTACCTATGAGAACGTAAGGGATATTCGCCGGTGGAATTTCTTTATGTTCCAGATGAACTTTCCTGCGTTTTAAAACGATGGCACCTGCCAGTGCAGCACATCCCGCAGAGATATGAACTACGGTACCGCCGGCGAAATCAAGCACCCCCCATTTAAATAAAAATCCTTCAGGATTCCAGGTCCAGTGAGCAATTGGTGCATACACAAAAAGACTAAACATTACAATAAAAAGTATGTAAGAAGAGAAGCGAATTCTTTCGGCTACTGCACCAACCACCAGACTAGGTGTTATGATCGCAAACATTAACTGGAAGAGTGCAAATAATGTTAGAGGTATTGTTGGAGCAAGACTCCACGGAGCACCGGAAGCAACTCCTTTAAAAAAAAGATGCGAAAGAGGATTGCCAATGAAGCCACCTATTGATGGCCCGAAACTTAGGCTGTATCCAACAGTAACCCATAATACACTAACTATACCCGTAGCAACAAAACTTTTGATCATTGTAGAAATTACATTCTTTCTATTCACCATACCGCCATAAAAAAAAGAAAGCCCGGGAGTCATCAAAAACACAAGAGCAGTTGCCACAATTATCCATGCGGTATCTGCAGCATTATATTTTCCATCATCAAAATTTTTGAATGTTGGAATAAAGAGTGCAAGAATAGCTATCCCCATTAATATTATAAAAGGAAGGGACTTGCTCAATGCAATTTTTTTCATAGTTGTGCGTTTTTTTTCAAACATATCCAATTTTCAGGACTAAGTAAAATAAATATTTATATATTTATTTATTTAATGTGTATGCAATTTCTGTTAAACTACTGATTATTAAACGTATATTAGTAAAATAAAATTTTACACATTTAATTGTGAATAAATAATTAATCATATATATTTTTTTATTATACATTATGTCCTACATAAAAAAGCCTGCTTAATAGCAGGTTCTGTAGCGAGCAATAATTCCCAGAGTTATGTTTGGTGCAAGATATTTTGATCCTTATTTTCAAGTAATGAGTAGCCCATAAGGTATTCATCTAACTTACGGGCACATTCTCTCCCTTCGGAAATTGCCCACACAACTAATGATTGTCCCCTGCGCATATCACCCGCAGTAAATATTTTGGAAATATTAGTATTGTAGTATCTTTCAGAAGCTTTTACATTACCTTTTTCATCCAATTCAATTTCAAGCTGGGTTAGTAATCCTTCATGTTGCGGATGCATAAAACCCATTGCAAGCAATGCAACCTCACATGGAATTTCTGTTTCACTACCGGATATCTCTACAAATTTTGCTGGTGTGTTTTCTTCTGTAAGCTTCCATTCGAGGTCTACAATTTTTAAAGCTTTTAAATTCCCATTGTCATCGCTTATAAATTCTTTTGTAGCAATCGCCCAATGGCGCTGAACACCTTCTTCATGAGAGCTGCTCGTTTTCAATACCATGGGATATGTTGGCCAGGGCATATAAGCCGTACGGCTTTCAGGTGGCTTCGGTAATAACTCAAACTGGGTTACAGATATTGCTTTTTGACGGTTAGACGTTCCTACACAATCACTCCCCGTATCTCCCCCGCCAATTACTACTACATTTTTATCAGTAGTAAAAATATCTTCCTCGGAGACTTCCTTTTGAGACACTCTTTTATTTTGTTGTTTTAAAAAATCCATAGCAAAATAAATTCCTTTTAATTCTCTTCCGGGAATAGGCAAGTCTCTGGGAATGGTTGAGCCACCTGCTAAAACAATAGCATGATATTCTCTTAGCAGGTCGTTTATACTAATATCAATTCCAACATTTGAGTTACATTTAAATACAATACCTTCTTCTTCCATTAATTTTATCCTTCTTTCTACGACCCATTTTTCTAATTTAAAGTCAGGAATGCCATATCTCAATAAACCTCCCGGCTCATCATCTCTTTCAAAAATGGTAACATTGTGGCCGGCATAATTTAATTGTGCACCTGCTGCCATACCAGCGGGACCTGAACCTACAATTGCTACTTTTTTACCGGTTCTTACGTTTGGTTTTTTAGGCTGAACAAATCCTTTTTCAAAGGCAATTTCGATGATATGCTTTTCTATTTCTTCAATAGTAATCGCCGGGGCATTGATACCTAATACACACGATGATTCGCAGGGAGCAGGACATATACGTCCCGTAAACTCAGGGAAATTATTTGTAGAAGAAAGTATGTCATAGGCTTCCTTCCAGCTTTGGCGATAAACAGCATCATTAAATTCGGGTATAACATTTCCCAAAGGACAACCGTCCTGGCAAAAAGGTATGCCGCAATCCATACACCGAGCCGATTGCTGATTCAGTTTTTCATCTGAATATCTTTGTATAAATTCACTATAGTCATTAAGCCTTTCCTCTTTCAAACGCTTTTCAGGAAGTTCTCTTGTAAATTCCAGGAATCCGGTTATTTTAGCCATGTAGTTATTAGTGAATATTTTTTTGAATTCTGCCAGGATTTTTTTATACGGATTTACACCAATTTTTTTCTATTATACTTTCTTCGTAGAAATTTGAATAAACACATCACTGTCGGATCGTGATTGCATTTTCTCAGTTAATACTCTCTTATAATCTTTAGGAAAAACTTTTACGAAATTTTTCAACTGGTTCTCAAAATCATTCATGATGAATTTTGCAACAGTGCTATTGGTATATTGATAATGCCTGCTTATCATTTCATGTAATAGTTTTTCATCAGCCTCTTCCAAAGTGTCCAGGTCAACCATTTCTATATTACACAATGAAGTAAACTTATGCTGCACATCATAAACATAGGAGATACCTCCGCTCATACCCGCCGCAAAATTTCTTCCTGTTTCACCCAGTATAACAACATTTCCACCAGTCATATATTCGCAGCCATGATCCCCCACGCCTTCTACAACTACATTAGCACCCGAGTTACGCACACAAAAACGTTCCCCTGCTTTGCCCCGAATGTATGCTTCGCCGGAAGTAGCACCATAAAAAGCAACATTACCTATGATGATGTTTTCTTCGGGAATAAACCCAGCATTTTTTGATGGATATATAATTAGTTTTGCACCACTTAAGCCTTTACCGAAATAATCATTGGCATCTCCTTCCAGTTCAAGCGTTACACCTTTCGTATTAAATGCAGCGAAGCTTTGACCAGCTGTACCGGTAAATTTAAAATGAATAGTGTCGTGAGGTAATCCCTGCGCTTTATACTTTTTTGTAATTTCATTAGATAAGATAGTACCTGTTGTTCTATCAGTATTTCTAAGGTTGTAAGATGCTTTTATTTCTTCACCATGATCCAATGCGGGTTTAGCAACTTTCAATAATTCCCAATCAAGCACTTCAGCCAATCCATGATCCTGCTCTTCTGATTTAAATAAACCGGTATTTTTTGATGAAGGTTCTTTATATAATATAGGAGACAGGTCAAGCTTACTAAATTTCCAATGATTTATATTTTCTCTTTTTTCCAAATAATCAACCTGGCCTACCATTTCATTTATAGTTCTAAACCCAAGCTCTGCCATTATCTCTCTCAACTCCTGAGTTAAAAATTTAAATAAATTCACAACATGGTCTGCATCTCCAGTATAAAGTTTTCGTAACTCAGGGTCTTGTGTTGCAACTCCTACAGGGCAGGTATTCAAATGGCATTTCCTCATCATGATACAACCCTCAACAATTAAAGCAGCCGTAGCCACTCCCCATTCTTCCGCACCTAATAAAGTAGCCATTGCAATATCACGCCCTGTTTTTAATTGCCCGTCTGTTTGTACTACAACTCGGCTTCTCAATTTATTTTTCACCAGTGTCTGATGTGTCTCTGCAAGGCCCAGCTCCCATGGTAACCCTGCATGTTTTATTGAACTTATTGGGGAAGCCCCTGTTCCACCATCATGGCCTGAAATCAAAATTACATCAGCTTTTGCCTTAACAACACCTGCAGCAATTGTTCCCACTCCTGCTTTGGAAACCAGCTTTACATTTATTCTTGCTTCCCTGTTTGCATTTTTTAGATCAAAAATTAATTGAGCAAGATCTTCAATTGAGTAAATATCATGATGAGGCGGAGGGGATATCAATCCTACACCTGGCGTTGAATGACGAACTTTTCCGATCCATTCATCAACCTTATGTCCCGGCAATTGCCCGCCTTCTCCCGGTTTTGCACCTTGTGCCATTTTAATTTGCAATTCATCCGACTCAGTGAGATATAAACTTGTAACACCAAACCTTGCTGAGGCAACTTGTTTAATCGCACTTCGCATTGAATCTCCGTTGGGTAATTTATTATAACGAACATCATCTTCACCACCTTCACCGGTATTGCTTTTACCACCAAGACGATTCATTGCAACAGCAAGTGTAGTATGCGCTTCCCATGAAATAGAACCGAAAGACATAGCGCCTGTAGCAAACCGTTTGTAAATATTTTCGGCAGGTTCTACTTCATCAATAGGAATTGAAGGACGCTTTATTTTGAACTGAAACAAACTTCTTAGCGTGCCGGCTTTTTCGCTTTGGTCGTTTACAAATTTTGAATATTTTTTGAAAGTTTTATAATCATTTAATCTTGTGGAGTATTGCAACAAATGAATGCTTTGTGGATTGAACAAATGAAATTCACCTTTGCGTTTCCATTGATAAAGGCCTCCGGCTGTGAGCCGGTCAAAAGGGATATTTTTTTTGGTGAATGAAAAAAAATGTTTCACCAAAGTTTCTTTGGCAATTTCATCAAGACCCATTCCTTCAATTCTTGAAGTTACTCCTGTAAAATATTTATCAATTACAGATTTGTTGATCCCTAAGATTTCAAAAATTTGTGCTCCCTGGTAAGATTGAAGGGTGGAAATACCCATCTTTGAAAAGACTTTCAACAATCCATCATTTACTGCTTTTATGTAATTCTTTTTGAGCTGGCTTGTATCCAGTTCTGTTTGTAATTTGCCTGTTAATTTCATATCCCGTATAGAAGACAATGCCAGGTACGGGTTAATGGCAGTAGCGCCAAAACCAACCAAACATGCAAAGTGATGCACTTCCCATACATCGCCCGCTTCAACAACAAGGCCTACCTGGCCACGTAATCCTTTTCTTATAAGATGGTGGTGAACCGCTGCTGTTGCTAATAAAGACGGAATAGCAGCATGCTCTGAATCGATGGCTCTGTCAGATAAAACCAATACTTCAAAACCATCTTCTACAGCATCTGCAGCATACCTGCACAAGCGTTCTATTCCTTTTTGCAAAGAGCCTGGTTTACCATCTGCAATAAAATAAGTCTGTAAAGTATGTGCCTGAAAAATACCAGTATCTATGCTCCTGATTTTTTCTAATTCACGATTGGAAAGCACCGGATGTTTTAACGCAACACTGTGGCAAGACAAAGTATCTTCTTTTAGTAAGTTACCGTTGTTGCCCACAAATGTAGCCAGCGACATTACCAGCTTTTCACGAATGGGATCTATTGGAGGATTCGTTACCTGTGCAAAAAGTTGTTTGAAATAACTACTGAGATGTTGAGGCTCATTGCTCAAAACGGCCAGTGGCACATCGTTTCCCATTGAGCCGGTAGGCTCTTTAGCTTCCAATGCCATAGGTGTTATTAACACATCCAGATCTTCTGTAGTATACCCAAATGCTTTCTGATATTGAAAAACCTGGTCATGTTCCAGGTGAGTAAACATTACTCTTGGCTCCGGCAATTCTTCCAAACGGATCTTATATTTATTGAGCCACTCGTTATACGGATTTTGAGAACAAATTTTATTTTTTATTTCTTCATCACTTATAATTCTTCCTTCTTCAATATCCACAACAAACATTTTTCCCGGCTGTAATCTTCCTTTTTCTTTTATGAGTTTAGGATCAATGGGGAGTACGCCGGTCTCAGATGCCATAATAACTCTATCGTCGGTAGTAATACAATATCGTGAAGGTCTCAAACCGTTTCTATCCAACGTGGCCCCAATTAATTTTCCATCAGTGAATGAAATGGAAGCCGGGCCATCCCAGGGTTCCATAAAGGAGGCATGAAATTCATAAAATGCTTTTTTAACAGGATCCATTTGTTCATTCCCATCCCATGCCTCAGGAATCAGCATCATCATTACATGTGGAAGCGAGCGCCCGCATAAAGTGAGCAATTCAATCATATTATCAAGACATGCGGAATCAGATTGACCTTGTTCTACAACGGGTAATAACATATCCATTTCTTCTTTTGTGAAGAACTCAGAAATAAAGCCTTTCTCACTTGTACGCAGCCAGTTCAGGTTTCCCTGCAAAGTATTTATTTCTCCATTGTGTGCTATATAACGAAATGGTTGCGCTAATTTCCAGGAAGGAAATGTATTGGTAGCAAAACGGGAATGGATTAATCCAAAGGCAGATACAATTTTTTTGTTGTTCAGGTCGGGAAAATATTGCCGGAGCTGAAGACTGGTAAGTTGCCCTTTATAGATAACTGTTTTATAAGAAAGTGACGCAACATAAAAACCAATAGCATCTTTCTTTACCGTGTTATTTATGGTTTGAGTAGAATAATTTCTTAAGACAAATAATTTTCTTTCAAAATCATCGGGCTTGCTGATATGATCGGGACATGCAATAAAAACCTGTTCAATTTCCGGCTCTACTGATAATGCTGAAAGCCCTATATCATCAATGTTTACGGGCACTCTGCGATATCCTATAATTTCTAATCCAAGTGTTTCAGCAGAGCGGTTGAATATATCCCGGCATTGTTCTCTTAAGCGTATATCTTTTGGGAAAAATAAAACACCCACCCCATATTTACTATAAGCAGGCAAATGAAAACCGAGCTTAATACATTCATCAAAGAAAAATTCGTGAGGAGTTTGAATAAGAATACCTGCGCCGTCCCCTGTATTATTTTCACAACCACAAGCACCGCGATGTTCCATATTTTCCAATATGGTAAGCGCATCAGAAACTATCTGGTGGCTTTTGTTACTTTTAATATTAGCAACAAAACCAATACCGCAGGAATCATGTTCAAATTCAGGACTATATAAACCTTTACTCACAATATTTACATTAAATAGTTAAATGATTCATCCAACTTTGTATTGAAACAGGCTTTAGTTACAAAACCGTAGACTATTAATTACAGTTTCTTCTATAAAATAATTAAAAACGTATCCTTCCGAAATTATCTTTAATCAATTGGGTTATGAAATTAAATATGTGTTCATTTTACAGCGGGCAACAGTTCCTATTTTCATCGAAACACAGTCTGACACAAGAATACACTCTGAATAATTTACAATGCCCAACATTCCACCTTACAACTCATTTACATTCTTCAATTATTGTAATTTAATATTCTTTGAAAATAACTGCAGCTTTTTTTCAAAATTTACAATTAAAATTTTCCATTTTTATTTAGATGGACATTAGTTAATTGTAAACTCTACATTTGATCTCAACTCTATTTGATTACTTACTCCACTGCTTACAGGACCACCCACACCAAAATCAAGACGATTTAGTTTCCCGGTAATTGTAAAGCCTGCAGTAGGTTTTTTCATTGCTGTTACGGCTGTTCCATTGTATACAGCATTAAATACAATTGGTTTGGTTACACCATGAATAGTAATGTTTCCGGCAAGCTTATAATTTTTACCACTAATTTTTTTAAAAGAAGTGCTTTTAAAAGTAATTGAAGGATATTTAGATGTATCAAAATAGTTAGCACTTTTAAGATCATTGTCCCTGTATGCAACTTCAGTATTGATCGAGCTTACATCAATTGTAAGTGTAATAGCTGCTTCGGTAAGATCCGGAGTTTTCGCTTCCAGGGTGGCTTCAAAATTTTTGAAAATTCCTTCAACATGTGATATACCAAAGTG
>JBDTYU010000337.1:0-3803 GCA_040005535.1 Ginsengibacter sp.
TGAGCAATAATATAACGAGGCCGACTATCCCAAACATCCAGATGCTGATATTCACACGGTACTCATATTTCTGCAACCAGTCATGCATGAACCACCATGTAAGCGGAACCGCAATTACAAAAGCTATCAGTACCAGCTTTAAAAATTCTTTAGAAATAAGCATTAATAATTGTTGCACGGTAGCACCTAAAACTTTTCTTATACCAATTTCCCGTATGCGTTTTTCTATAGTGAAAGATGCCAGGCCTGCTAAACCAATACAACATATAAAAATTGCAAGACCTGCGAAAATGTTGGTGATCTTGCTAATAAGATCTTCTGTCAAAAATTTTTTATTGAATTCTTTATCTGCAAACTGGTATTCAAATGTATAAGCAGGATTATATTTTTTAAAAATTGTTTCTATAGAACTAAGTGCTTTTTGGGGTTGCACTTTGTTATTTAAACGGATACTTACCCAATCTGAATTACCAGGATCATAATAAATCATCATTGGATCCACAGGCTTAAATGGTGATTCCATTATTACATTATCCGTTATACCTATTACCGTAAATTCTTTACCATATTTCATTTTCATGCCCACAGGATTTTTTAAACCCATCGCTTCCACAGCAGCTTTGTTTAATAACATATAAGATGAATCAACAGGAGTTCCTGAAAAATCTTTCCCCCTCAGCATTTTAATGCCCATCGTTTTTGTGAAATCATTATCTGTTGTTAACCCGGAAAAAATAATATTCGTGTTCGCCGGCTTGCCTTCCCAACCGGGCGCCGGGGATTTCCACCATATCTCTGTAATCGGCGCCATCGTTCTTGTAACGGCATTAATCATTCCTGTTTGCAGCAGTTCATGTTTTATGACATCGAAATTCTTTTGAGTATCAGGTGAACCCGGTATCGTAATAAGATTATTTGGATTATAACCCATATCACGGTTTTTAATAAGTTTTATTTGCTGGTACACAATAATGGTTGCAGAGATGAGTAAAATAGAAATTACAAATTGGGTTACAATTAATACATGCCTTGGCAATACTGCTTTTTTGCCTGCAACAAATGTCCCTTTTAAAACTCTTACAGTGCTGAAAGATGAAAGATATAAAGCAGGATAACTACCTGCTACAATACCTGTAAACACTACAATCGCAAGCGCTCCTAGCCAAAAGGAAAGTTGTGCAATATCTAATACCATGTGTTTGTCAACTAAAGTATTGAAAGAAGGCAATAAGCAAAAGACAGCAATGATTGAAAAAACAAAAGAGATAAAAGCAAGAATGATCGACTCAAAAAAGAACTGCAATACCAATTGTTTTTTTCCGGAGCCCAAAGTTTTTCTTATACCAACTTCTTTGGCTCTTTTTTCTGAACGTGCAGTTGATAGGTTCATAAAATTTACACAGGCGATCAGTAATATTATGATGGCAATTATTGAAAAAAGCCTTACATATTCTATTAAGCCTCCTGTATTTTTCCCATCTTTAAAATCGCTGTAAAGCTGCCACTTGCTCATCGGAAAAGTAAAGTAGGTGCTTATCTTTTTATCAGCAGGGTCATGTTGTTTTTTTATATTGTTTATTTTTTGTTGCAGTAAGGTCATGTTTGCGCCAGGAACGGTTTGAACAAATACAAGCCATGAAGAACTGGTCCACTCCATCATTGCCTTTTTGATATCTACATTGGAATAATTGAATGGAAGTATATAATCAAACGTCAAAGTAGAGTTACCCGGAACATCAGAAACTATTGCAGTTACTTTGGCATTATGATCATTATCAATTTTAATTACTTTATTTATAGGGTCTGCATTTCCAAACAATGCTTTAGCTGCCGATTGCGATAACACAATTGAAGAAGGATCAGCAATAGCTGTTGCAGAATTGCCTCTAATAAAATTCCAGGAGAATACATCAAAAAAATGTTCACTTACTGTATAACCATCTTTTTTTAATTTAACATCCCCATAAGAAAGAGTATGGGGTTGGCGGTGAGTTGTTACTACTGCCCGCCTTATTTGTGAAGCCTCATTTTCTATCGATTTAGCAAAAGGAAATACCATGCTTTCATCGGTGAAGACCTGGTTATTGAAATCACGGTTAGCCATCACCTGGTATATCTCATTATAATTTTTCTGTGTTTTATTATAAGACAATTCATCCTTCACCCATAAGAGAATGAGTATGGCACACGTCATACCGATAGTGAGACCTAGAAGGTTGGTTAATGAGAAACCTTTATTTCTGAATAGATTTCTCCAGGCGATTTTAAAATAATTTTTTATCATTGTTAATTGCGATTTAATTATTAATAAAACTTTTTCTTCTTAAATCATGCTAATCTTATAAATCAGGTTAATCATGGGTCAGACAATTTTATTCACTTCTTAAACTCTTCACTGGATTCGCAACCGCTGCCTTTATTGCCTGAAAACCTACCGTTAGTAAGGCAATTATAAGAGCCATACCTCCCGCAATTACAAACACACCCCATGTAATAGAAATTCTATATGCAAAATGTTGCAGCCATGTATTCATCGCCCACCATGCTATAGGAAATGCAATGAATGCAGCTATAATAATGAGTCTTAAAAAGTCTTTGGATAGCATCCCAACAATAGTACTTACCGAAGCACCGAGTACTTTGCGAATTCCAATTTCCTTCGTGCGCTGTTCTGCAGCATAAGTTACGAGGCCAAATAAACCAAGGCATGCAATGAAAATTGCAAGTATTGCAAAGGAGATAAATATTTTACCTGTCTGTTGTTCTGATTTATAAATGTTATTAAAATCATCATCCATAAAAGAATAATTAAATGGCTGGCCAGAAGCCATGGTTCTCCATTTACTTTCTACCTGGCCAATTAAGCCTGCAATATCTTTTGTACTTATACGCAATGAAATGCTACCACCCTGTCCATTAAAAACCAATGCTAAAGGTGTTACTACTTCCCGGAGTGAGCTGAAATTAAAATCTTTCACAATTCCCAAAATATGGTATGCAGTAAGATCTTTGCTAGTTTGAAAATTGTTCATGTAGTACAATGTTTTGTTAAGCGGGTCATTAAACCCTAACAATTTTGCTGCACTTTCATTAATAAGAATGCCCGTTGAATCTGTAAGAAAATCTTTTGAAAAATTTCTACCTTTTATTATGCGCATGCCTAATGTTGGAATATAATTTTCATCTACGTTCCATATTTGCATAGACACAGCCTTTTTTTGGTCGAGAGTTGCATCGGGAAATAAAGGGCTATCAGATCGGGAGTCATTGGTTGGTAACTGACCACTTATAGTTGCGCTTTGAACACCGGTAATTCGAAGTACTTCATCTTTAAAAGTTTCTTCACTTTTGCCAAGCGAATTGGTGTTCCTAAGCGTAACCACCTGACTCCTGTTATATCCCAAATCCTTACTGCGTATATATTGTAATTGATTATAAATAATAATGGTACCAATAATAAGCGCAATTGAAATAAAAAATTGAAAAACAACCAATCCACTCCTGAGCCAGTTACTTTTGAAACCCTTTGCCACCTTGCCTTTTAATACTTCTACGGGATTAAATGCTGAAAGAAAAAAAGCAGGGTAGCTTCCGGCAAGTATGCCAACAACAAACATTAAAATAATAAGAGACGGAAATAGCCAGGGATTTGAAAATGCATTTAATCCGAATTGCTTGCCTGATAAATGGTTGAAGTAAGGCAATACTATCCACGCCAGAAGAATTGCCAATACCAACGATATAAAAGTTATAAGAATTGACTCGGTGAGAAATTGTGCAACAAGGTATTTTCTTAATGATCC
>JBDTYU010000338.1:0-7274 GCA_040005535.1 Ginsengibacter sp.
TTTTTTACATCAAACTTTTTAATAGTAATTTCGCACTCTTTATTATGGCAAAAGTGAAGAAGCAGATCTTAGAATTAATAGATATAGCAGAAGAAACAATTGAAGTGTTTGGTGCAAGAGAGCATAACCTGAAGAACATTGATATTTCCATTCCTAAAAATAAACTGGTAGTAATTACCGGTATTAGCGGGAGTGGTAAGTCTTCACTTGCTTTTGATACAATTTATTCTGAAGGGCAACGCCGGTATATGGAAAGCTTTTCGGCTTATGCCCGCCAGTTTATGGGAGATATGGAACGACCGGATGTAGATAAAATAACCGGACTATCTCCCGTAATTTCAATTGAACAAAAAACCACCAATAAAAATCCAAGAAGTACTGTTGGTACTGTTACCGAAGTGTATGATTTCCTTCGTTTGCTATATGCGAGAATTGGAGAAGCGTATAGTTATAACAGCGGAAAAAAAATGGTAAAGTGGAGTGAAGATGAAATCGTAGAAAATATTTTATCAAAATTTCCCAACAAAAAAATTAGTCTTTTAGCGCCCCTGGTTCGTGGCCGCAAGGGTCATTATCGTGAACTGTTTGAAGACGTAAGAAAGAAAGGATTTTTAAAAGTTAGGATTGATGGAGATATAAAAGATCTTACTCCTAAAATGCAGGTTGACAGGTATAAGATTCATAATATAGAATTGGTGGTAGACAGGCTCCAGGTTGGCGGGGAGCATAAAGTAAGACTGAGTCAAAGCATTCAGAAATCGCTTCAACTAGGTAATGGATTACTTTTTTTATTATTAAATGATAATGGCGAACAAGCGCAATACAGCCGCCAGCTTATGTGCGAAGATACCGGCATTAGTTATGAGGAACCTTCACCAAATACTTTTTCATTTAATTCTCCCTACGGTGCATGCCCAGTATGTAAAGGACTTGGCAATGTTTACCAGGTTGATATTGATAGTATAATTCCCAATCCTGCACTGAGCATTAATGAAGGCGCTATTGCTCCGCTTGGAGAAGAAAGGGAAGCGTATGTATTTAAGCAGGTTCAGCAAATAGCAAAAAAATATAAATTCAGTCTTGACAAGCCTGTTTCTCAATTATCTAAGCATGCAATAAATATTTTGTTATACGGGAAAGAAGATGTTACATCTAAAGATAACGGTGATGAATACACGAAGTTAATGTCCGTTGATATGGATACTTCAGTTGAATCCTCATTTGCAGGTGATTACGAAGGCATAGTAAATATGATCAGAAGATGGTTTAGTTCCGCTACTACAAGTGATGCATTAAGAACATGGGTAGAAAAATTTATGCAATTAAAAACATGTATCTCATGCAATGGTAAGCGGCTAAAGAAGGAAAGTCTTTGGTTTAAAGTTCATGATAAAGACATTGCCGGGTTAAGTGATTTAAATCTTGATAAATTATTAGAATGGTTTATCAATATCGAATCAGGACTGAACAACCGGCAGAATATAATTGCAAAAGATATTTTAAAAGAAATAAAAGAGCGAATCCGGTTTTTATTGGATGTTGGCTTAAACTATCTTTCTTTAAGCAGACCCTCTAAAAGCCTTAGTGGCGGCGAATCTCAACGCATAAGACTGGCAACGCAAATAGGTTCTCAATTACAAGGGATCACTTACATACTGGATGAACCAAGCATTGGTCTTCATCAGCGGGATAACCATCGTCTTATTGAAGCGCTTAAAAATTTAAGAGATATTGGCAACAGTGTACTGGTAGTGGAACATGATAAAGATATCATGATGGCAGCAGATTACCTGATTGACATTGGTCCTAAAGCCGGCAAACACGGAGGAGAAATTGTGGCATGTGGAATTCCGAAAGATTTATTGAGGCTCAATACACTCACCTCTTCTTATCTCAATGGAGAAAAACAAATCGCAATTCCTTCTAAAAGAAGAAAAGGAAACGGGCATACACTTAGCCTGAAGGGCACAACAGGAAATAATTTGAAAAATATTAATATTGAATTTCCATTGGGAAAGTTTATATGCGTAACCGGTGTAAGTGGCAGCGGCAAATCAACTTTAATAAATGAAACACTTTATCCTATATTAAGTATTCATGCTTATAAAAGTAAAATGACCCCCCTTGCTTACAAGAGTATAAAAGGGCTGGAGCATATTGATAAAGTTGTTGAAATAGATCAATCCCCAATCGGCAGAACACCACGAAGTAATCCAGCTACTTATTGTGGCTTTTTTACTGATATACGAACATTATTTGCTTCAGTACCCGAAGCTAAAATAAGAGGATATAAAGCAGGTCGTTTTTCATTCAATGTAAAAAGTGGCCGGTGCGATGTATGTGAAGGTGGTGGCATGCGTGTAATAGAAATGAATTTTTTGCCAGACGTTTATGTTCATTGCGAAAAATGTAATGGTAAAAGATACAACCGCGAAACACTGGAAATAAGGTATAAAGGAAAGTCAATAAGCGATGTGCTTGAAATGACTGTAGATGAGGCGGTAGAATTTTTTCAGAATGTTCCTTATATCTATAGAAAAATTAAAGTACTCCATGAAGTAGGCCTTGGATACATCACACTTGGGCAAAGTGCAGTTACATTAAGCGGCGGCGAAGCACAACGGGTAAAACTATCAACCGAATTAAGTAAACGAGATACCGGAAAGACTTTTTATATTCTTGATGAACCCACAACCGGTCTTCATTTTCAGGATATACAACATCTTACAGATGTATTGAATAAACTGGTTGACCGGGGCAATACAGTTCTGGTAATCGAACATAACATGGATGTTATAAAAATTGCGGATCATGTTATTGATCTTGGTCCTGAAGGGGGTGATGGTGGGGGAAGAATTTTATTTGAAGGAACGCCGGAAGGACTTGCAGAAAGCAAAGGGAGCTTTACTGCATCTTTTTTAAAAGAAGAGCTTATGAATTACAAATCATAAAAAAGGCAAAGCATAATAACAAAGTTAAAAAAATGGTGGTTTCAGGGGTGTACATTGCATAAGAGTATGCATTGTTTTCCAGGTTAACTTTTATTATATACTTTGCCGATGTTCAGAGGCAAAATCCTAAATTAATATTTTTAAAATCTTGAAGGACAACGCATGTGGCTTGAAGCACTCCTGTCATAAATATTGTCAAATATAGTTCCAAGGCGAATTCCGAATTTTAGAAAAAAAGTAAAATAAGCATCGTTTTGACGGGGGTCACCTCTTTGCACTCCGGGTGCATTTCTTGCCAATCCCGGGTTTACAATTGCGTAAACCTTATCAGCAATTTGCCTTGCAATTACTGCATCTTGTTGCGATAGATATTTATTAAATAAATCCGGATCAACGTATTCAGTACTTACATCATCCACATAATCTGTAAATGTTTTTCTGTGTAAAACTTCCAAACTAAAATTAACCCGGTCAGATACAAAGTATTTTAGGCCCAAACCCATTGGTACATTCACCTGTGTTAGGGAATAGTTTTTTCTTTGTGGATACTCAGCGAAGCCTTCTCCTTCAGTATGAAGTGGTTTAAGATCATACCACGTTTTATTGCCATTTACATCGGTCAGGGAACCTTGTGGATTGAAATGAAAAAGTCCAATTCCTATTACACCATACGGCCTTAATCTCGGCTTATAATCATCATAATTTTTATTTAACAACATAAAAGGAAACACTTCTGCTGCCACATAAGCTTCAGAAATATTAGACTTGAAATCGAGGTTACGTTGTTTTCTATATAATTCATTCACTCCCTTTGTATGAATTAGTCTATCCTGTCCTTCGAGTTTGCCAATCTCTGCAGCAACCCTTACTCCAAGCCATTCATTAGGATATACAGCCAAAAAAATTCCTTTCATTACATTGGTTAATGAAAGATTCACATCTTTTACAAAAGTGGTTCCCTTGCCACGGTTACCGCCTAAATCTCCAAGGAAAAATGAAGGACCTATATTAATACCGACTTCAACTTTTGTTTTTTTATTACCAAAAAGAAGGGATTGAGAATAGCTTTCAAGTGAAAGAAAAATGTTAAGTGTCATTAGTATGAAACACGTAAGCCAACCGGCGTGTAAACGTTTTTTCATAAGGGGATAAGGTTTGTTTTTACAACAGATAATAGATTTTTTACTTACCCTTACATTACAGGTAATGAATCAATAACGGTGCTCAATAAAGCTTTATTGTATTTCGGAAGAATTAAATCAATTTTTCCATCGTAATGTGTTGTATACCGTCTTCGAGGTAAATTTCTCCTTGTTGCACGAAAGAAAAACTTTCATAGAATTTTTTCAGATAAAGCTGTGCGCCAATAATCACGGGCAAATGGCCAAACAGAAAATATAAATTTTCAAGAGACTTTGACATGAGTTCTCTTCCTAAATCCTGTCCTCTTACGGAAGATGAAGTAACAACACGACCAACAGATGCGGCGTTTGAATACGGAATGCCTGGAGGAAGTAAGCGGCTATAGGCAATAATATGATCATCTTTCAACGCAGTTAAATGATGCGCTTGCAAATCTTTATTATCACAATCCTGGTAAGGACAATTTTGTTCTACCACAAAAACTTCATTTCTAAGTTGAAGAATTTTATAGAGCTCAATATTTGTAAGTTCTGTAAATGATTTGCATTGCCAAATGATCATAATTATTTTGAAAATTATTTATCATGTAAATCTAAAAGCTTTTCAATGTTCAATTTCATTGTTAATATCCATATTTTTCCTTCCATCTTTCTTTTAAAAATTTTCTGAACTCATCTTCCCGTGCATTTTTTCCGGGGTTGTATAAAAGTGTATTTTTTATTTCTTCAGGTAAAAATTCCATTTGAACAAAATTGTTTTCATAGCTATGTGCATATTTATAATTTTTGCCATAATCCAGATTTTTCATAAGCTTGGTTGGTGCATTGCGTACTGCGAGCGGAACGGGTAAATCGCCGTATTGCTGAACAAGCGTTTGTGCCTTACCGATAGCTTCGACTGCTGCATTACTTTTTGGTGAGGAAGCCAGATAAGTTACACATTGCGATAATATAATACCGGATTCAGGATAGCCAATAAGATTTACAGCCTGGAACGTATTTGTTGCCAGCACAAGCGCTGTAGGATTGGCATTGCCGATATCTTCGCTTGCAAGTATGACCAATCTCCTTGCAATAAATTTTACATCTTCACCACCTTCAATCATACGTGCCAGCCAATATACTGCTGCATTAGGATCGCTTCCGCGAATTGATTTTATAAATGCTGAAATAATGTCGTAATGCTGTTCGCCTTTTTTATCATAGAGTGCAACTTTTGTTTGTGCCACATTCATTACCACATCATCGGTAATTGGCCAGGTCCCTTCCCCTGGAGGAGACTTGGGGGAAGCCGCATCTACCGCAAGCTCAAGCAGATTCAATAATTTTCTTGCATCACCCCCGGATAAATTTATTATTGCTTCTGTTTCTTTTAATTCAATATTTTTTTGCGAGAGAAATTTATCATTTTTTATAGCATGGTTTAATAAGCCAATAAGAGATTCTTTTTCTAATGGTTTTAAAATATAAACCTGGCAGCGGCTAAGTAATGCACTATTTACTTCGAATGAAGGATTTTCGGTTGTAGCGCCTATTAAAGTAATAATTCCTTTTTCTACCGCAGCCAGCAAAGCATCCTGTTGTCCTTTATTGAAGCGGTGAATCTCGTCAATAAACAGAATTGAATTTCCTTTTTGTTTCGATTCTTCAATTACTTCACGTACTTCTTTCACACCCGATGAAATAGCGCTTAATGAATAGAAAGGAATGTCTAAAGTTTTTGCAATTATATTAGCAATGGTTGTTTTGCCCACACCCGGTGGTCCCCATAATATCATTGAAGGAATTTTTCCGTTTTCAATAGAGTTGCGTAAAACACTTCCTTTGCCTGTAAGATGTTCCTGGCCAATAAGATCATTTAATGTTTTTGGACGAAGTCTTTCTGCTAATGGTGGTAAAGCCATGTGAAAAATTTATTTGCCAGTTGCCAATAGTCAATGGGCCAAAGGTCAATAGTCAATGATCAATAGATATTACGCAACTCATTGTTCATTGTTCATTGTTCATTGCTTATTAAGAAATGCATGTACATCGTCCAAAGTTACAGGAGATTGCTTATCATCCAATTCGATAACAACGCAATAACCATTTGCGCCACCTGCCTTCAATAAAGCATTCACAAGTTTCTGCTGATCGCTTTCTAACCTTTTGCCGTTCCATATTTCTTTGGTGCAGAGACATCCCTGCGAAGGCGTAAGAGGATAATAAGATTTGTTTAAATAAATACGAGGATCTATTGTAGTACCATGCGCAATAATTTCCGTTCGCCCTGCAAGCCCGGCATAATAAGAATAATATAAAGGCAAATAGTTTCTAAGAGCTGCAGGAATAAGTTTTTTATAATAATCAATATTCCAGATCGTATCGGAAACCGTACTATCATTTAAAAATTTTTGAATAGTTGTTTCTACTGGCATCGACAATTGGATGTTAGCAGTTGGGCCTATAAAGCTGCTCATAGAAACATCAAAGCCATGCATTAAAAAAATTCCCTGCGGTGTATTGCCGTTGGTTATATAAGATGGAAGATTGGTAATGCTTCTTGCAAGCTGGGGAACATTAAAAACATTTCCACTGCTATCGGAAATGTAATTTCCATTTTTCTGTCGAATTATTACAAGCCCCGGGTAGTCACGGTTTTTACGCTGTATGCTATACATTACAATTTGTCCGGGAAGAAATTTATTACTGAATAAATTTTTTAGTAAACTCACGGATAAGAAAGTTTCACTTTTATATGACTCTGAAATATGAGTCTGCAGCATGAACAAAACAGGATTGATAATTCCCTCCTCTGCAAATTTTGTATCAAGCAATTCTTTAATTGTGTTTGCAACAAGCGTATCATTTTTTTGTTGCAACAAATACTCTGCACACATTGCAAATATTTTTGGGTCCTCTGCATGGTGCAACGAATTTTTTACTTGCTGAAAAAATACATTCGGGTAATTTGTGTAAGCGAGTTCCAACAATGCTTTTTGAAAATCTATACTTCTCAATTCAATTTCTTTAAATGCTTTATAAATTTTCTCATCACTAAATGATGACTTATAAAGCAAAACTTCAATTGCATCAAAGGCTTCTTCCCATTTCTCTTCGGTTGAATCGTTAAGAGATAGGGATAAATTTTTATGGATAGAATATTTTATAAGTCTCTCATACAATTTTGCACGTGCAGTAG
>JBDTYU010000339.1:0-12985 GCA_040005535.1 Ginsengibacter sp.
GATAATAAATTAAATATGGCGACAGGATGGCAGAAAGTTAATAATATTGTTCCTGGTTAAATGAATTTACTTCCTTAAATATTTATCATGAAGATTTGCAATATAATTTTTATTATAGGACTTTTAATTTATTCCTCTCCATCATTCACTCAACAACTTTTTACAACAACTCAAGTAAATGATGCATACAAACATGGCACACGGGCAATGTCAGGAAAGCCTGGTAAAAATTATTGGCAAAATGAAGGTGACTATAATATTCATGTAACATTTGATCCTTCTTCAAATTTACTTTCGGGCAATGAACTAATTACTTATTATAATAATAGTCCGGATACTTTGAAACAGATTGTTATAAGACTATATCCTGATTTGTATAAAAAAGGAGTTGCCCGCTTAAGCAGCATTAACGATAAAGATTTAAGTGATGGTGTTACTATTGATTCCTTTCACATTGGTAATGAAATAATCAGCAATTTTTTTGATTTGCAAAAAGCATATAAAAACACTAATCTTATAATGAACCCAAAAGAATATATTTTGCCACATTCAAAAATCCAACTTTCTATAGGATGGCATTATTTGGTTAACACCGGTTCGCCGGTACGTACCGGTATGGTTGATAACGGAACCTATTTTATTGCGTATTTTTTTCCAAGATTGGCCGTATATGATGATATAGATGGCTGGGACGATTGGAGCTATAACGGTTCACAGGAATTTTACAATGATTTTGGAAACTTTAATGTTGATATTTCTGTTCCGAAAAATTATGTCGTATGGGCAACAGGTGACAGAATTAATGCTGCTGAAAATTTTGCTGAACATATTATTAAAGAAATGGAAAGTGCTCATGCGTCTGATAGTATTATTCATGTAATAGACTCAACGGATTATCTTAAAAGTAATGTATTCTCTTCCAGGGCCACAGGTATTTGGAAATTTGCTGCAACCAATGTAAGTGATTTTGCATTTGCTGTAAGTGACCACTATTTATGGGATGTAAGTTCTGTATTAGTGGATTCATCTACCGGCAGGAGAACCCTTGCAGAAGCAGCGTACAATAAAATCCATAAAGATTATTTTGATGTAGCCAGCCAGGCACATCAATCAGTTTTTTACATGAGTCATTATTATCCTAAAGTTCCTTTTCCATTTAATCACATTACTGTATTTGATGGAACAGATCAAATGGAATACCCGATGATGGTAAATGATAATCCCACCCGATCGCATAAAGATGCTGTGCAACTTACGTCACATGAAATATTTCATAGTTACTTTCCATTTTATATGGGTATCAATGAAACCCAATATGCATGGATGGATGAGGGATGGGCCACCATTGGCGAATCAGTAATTTCTCCTCTAATGGGTGAGCCTGAAGATGAAGGTATCTTCAGTAAAACGAGGTATGAACAAATTTCAGGCACTGATAAAGATGTGCCTTTAATTACAAATACAAAGCTATATAATGATGCTGCATATTTTTCCAACTCTTATGGCAAAGGAGGCTTGTGTTATTATGTGTTACAGGATTTATTAGGCAATAAAATTTATTTCAAGTCACTGCATCAATATATGAATGACTGGCATGGAAAACATCCCGTGCCTTATGATTTTTTTTATAGCTTTAATAATGCCAGTGGTAAAAACCTGAATTGGTTTTGGGACAAATGGTTTTTCGGATGGTCTTATCCTGATCTTTCCATTAAAAAAGTTGAGAGGTTAGATACCGGCACAAAAATAACTATTGAAAATAAAGGGGGATTACCTTTACCCGTTTATCTCACATTTATTTCATCCGGTAAGAAAACCATTTTGAAATTCACTGCTGAAGTTTGGAAAGATGACAAAAAAGAAATGATCTTTTCGGCAAAAAATCCTTTTCAGGAACTTTCAAAAATTGTTTTAGGTAATGAATTTATTCCCGATAAATTTAAAGAAGATAATGAATGGATGCCAAAATAAAATGTAGTGGAGAGTTAATTCTTTTCAAGAATTCTTATAGAAAGCCAGCTTTCTTTAACAGGGATAATCCAGTTATTAAGCAATTCTTTTTTACTAAGGATTGTATTATTAAAATATAAAGAATCCGTTGCAATAAGACCATTCTCTAAGTAGCTGCTTATCTTTGAAAGAGGCAAAAGCTGAACTCGTTCCTGAATTATAAAAGCCAGCATTAGCCTGTCAAATAATTCTACCTGAAAATCCTGCTCAATATTTTTAATCAATTTTACTGAACTATCCGTACTGCAGCCGCTTATACCCATTGCAGTTTCATCGGCTATTAAAATAATAAACTGTCCAAAGAATAAATTAGCATATCCTTTTACAGGAGTGCCATGGCTCTTCCATTCTTTAGTAAAATTTTGCAGAAGTTCCTCTATTTGAAGAGTTTCTTGAATAGTAAAAGCCCGGTTGCTTTGGTATACCCATACATGAGAATCGTCATTGAAATCATGAGGTATTAAATCCTGAAAATTAATATTCATATGCAAATTTATATAGATATTTTCTTTTTTTAAAGAAAAGTCAAATTATTAATGCTTTCAATTTGCCCTGCCCAACCTTCTTAAATAAGCCACATGAGAAAGTATTGCATGACGCATTTTTGGAAATTCAATATAGGTAAGGCCGTATTCAGTACATGTATGCCTGATTATTTTGCTGATTGCAGGATAATGTACATGTGAAATTTTGGGAAACAAATGATGTTCTATCTGGAAATTTAAACCACCAACCAGCCACGAAATCAATTTATTCCCGGTAGCGAAATTGGCTGTAGTAGCTACCTGGTGAATAGCCCACTCATTTTCAATTTTACCAGTTACTTCGTTTGGCAAAGGAAAATCGGTATGCTCAACGGTATGCGCAAGCTGAAATACAATACTTATTACAAAACCGGTAACCATTGTAATAATTAAAAAGCCTACAAGCCAGCTTACAAAACCAAGTAACCAAATTGGTAATGCAACAAACATAAAACCGTAAATGAGTTTTGCAGCCCAAAAAGAAATATGCTCTCTTACCGTCATTTTTCTTAAAGAAACAGTACCTATTTTGTGAGAAAAATATTTCTTGTAATCAGTAAGAAAAACCCAGATTATATGAAGCAATGTGTACAAAAACCAAAAATAATAATGCTGAAATTTATGCATTTTTAATTTCTTTTGTGTTACGGCAAATCTAAGCCATGGACGGGCTTCAATGTCATCATCCACACCATCTATATTGGTATAAGTATGATGAATAATATTGTGTTTCATATTCCACATGATTGCGCTGGCACCTAAAAAATTTAAGGAAAAGCCAGCCATTTTATTCACTGCTTTAAACCTGCTAAAGCTCCCGTGAGCACCATCATGCATCACATTAAAACCAATAGCAGCCGTAAGGCCTCCAAATAATATACATTCAGGAATCGCTACCCAAATAATGGGTGTAAAAAAAACAAGATGAATATATAATAAGATATAGCCTATGCAGAATAAAATTGCTTTGAACAGCAAAGCATTATTGCCGGTCATTGGGCGTTTATGATCAGTGAAATATTGATTAACGCGTTTTTTAAGCTCAATGTGAAAATCACCTTTACCTTGTAGAAATTTTGGAGTTGGCATTTTATTTACTTATTTGTTGAGAACATCTTTTATTAACGCTCATTAATTTTTTTAAGTACTTTTTTGTATCAAAGCATCGAAAGATTTTATTCCGATCATTTTTTTAGTAAGGAAACCTTCTGCATATTTTACACCAATCATTTTTCCAAACATTTTTGAACGGTTAATTACACTTTCTAAAAATTCAGGGGAAGAAATGTAAGTCTGTGGCTCTTTATCGCTTGCTTCGGGATTATAAAACTGCGTTGAAAACGCTTCAATCGCTTCGATTTTTTTATCAAAGACACCGGAAATATCAATTACAAAAGCAGGACTGAGATATGTATCCTGTATATAATTTAAAACATATTTCGGTCGCCAAACTTCCTGCAAATTTCCCTTTTCATCTTTGGTTTCTATCTTTTTTAATCCTGATAAAAATGTAGCATCATTTACTAAAGCCGCAGAGCGTTCATGATCAGGATGCCTGTCTTCGGGAGCATTGCACAAGATAATTTCGGGCCTGTATTTTCTAAGAACTTTAATAATTTTTACCTGGTTCTCTTCATCATTTTTAAAAAACCCATCAGCCATTTCAAGATTTTCTCTTATATCAACTCCTAAAATAACTGCGGAATTTTCAGCTTCTTCTTTTCTTGTTTTTGCATCTCCTCTTGTACCTAATTCACCTTTTGTAAGATCGATAATTCCAACCTTTTTTCCATTTTGCTTTTCAACAAGAATAGTTCCGGCACAACTTAATTCAATATCATCGGGGTGGACTCCAAATGCTAAAAGATCTAATTTCATTCTAATATTCTAACAATAAATTCAGGGGTTGCTGCGACAACAATAAACAATGTCGGCAAAGATATAACAAAAAAGTAGTCTTAATAAGGGATTAACGTTAAAGAAGTATTACAAATATAAGACATACAATGTTGTGAGCGGCTTAACTTGAATAACCATACATCCTTCGTACTTCTTTAACGATAGTTTCTATATCTGCATCCTGCCCTTTGGCATCGTAAGGTTGTTTAAGGTCACTGCCAAAAAAGAAAGCAATAGTTTGCCAGAAGCGAGCCGTGAATCCGCCTTTTAATTCTTTTAAAATATCATAGCAGTTAGTTCCTCCGCTTTCCCGGTTAATAAGCTTCATTAATATTCTTCCCTGGTAAACCGATAGGTTAGTAAGCGGATCAGTAAACTCTTTTTTTAGTTCTTTCTCACGGCTGTTAATATACTTTGATACAAATTGTTTATCAGTGTTTCCGGCAATATGCTTTTCAATATCATTAAAAATAACGCCAGCCTTTTTAGCATAAGGATAAGTAACATAAACAGCATTCCTTAGCCTTGTCCAACGATCTTTTGCAGCCAAACTTTTTTTTGACCATACATATACTCCGGCTAATGTTTTCGCTTCAATGGTATCGCCTTCGTAAACAACTGCAACACTTAAAATAGTATCATGCTGTCCATACCTTGTTTGAGCTGTTAAGTGATTGACAGAAGATATAAAAAAAACAATAAAAAGCAGAGAACTAAAGCTGATATATTGATGAATGGTACGCATTGTGCTCGTAAATTTATACTTTTAAACGTGTGTATACAAAGATTTATTTGTAAAAGTTGCCAAAAAATATTTAATTATTGGCAACCAGAAACATATAAAATAAACCTGAAAGCACTACTATGACTGACAATGCGGTTATATAATTAGCTGCTTTGGTTCTTCGGCCAATTGACACTATAAATCCACAAGCCATTATAAGCAGGCCGGCCCATACAAGATTTATATACGGAAAAATATATGCTTTGAGTGTTATAAAATCTGAGAGCGTGTCAGATTCTTTAATTCCAATTTTAAATTTTTTATTAGCTGCCAGCCCGGCAAGATTGAGGTAAAGATTTTGCCTTAATACTGTGTCATCTATATAATTAATTTGCTGGTTATTTATAGTAAGTGCCGGATAAGATTTAACCTTTGAATTGTCATGACTGTAAACAGTAATATCTGCTACCAGCGCTGTATCTATAGGTTTAAAATGAAATCTTTCATTATCAGGGTTTTTAAGAACTCCGTTCAAAACAAAAAATCCTTTTGAATAAAAAACGCTATCGCCCGGGGCCATTTCATGAAATGTAAACTTTATTGTGTCTGCATTATCATTTTTTACTGAAATGGTAGAAATGTAAGTAAAAACATCATGTGAAAAATAATGTCTCGTTCCGGGATTGGAACTTAAATTATTATCCTTCATGCGGTATGCATCAGGAGACAATTCAAAATCTTCTTTTACTATACCATTTGTACTGTCAATCTTTTGAAAATGCAGATTATAAAAAGTCCGGTTCTTTTCGAATGCAGCTGAATCATTAAGATATGTAACAGTATAATTTCCCATTTGTGTAGGGACATTTCTCAAAAGAGTAAGATTTTCCAAAGGATTGTTAGGTTCTCTTCCTGTTGGGTCTTTGTCGAACGGAATAAACAATCCTGTTTTTCGGTTATCACTTATTACCTGCTTATTACCTGATGAAATCAGCATGCCTGCAATCATTAAAGTAAAGCCGAAGTGAGCAATTGCTCCTCCGCCCGCTTTTAAATTTCCTTTCAATACAGTTTTGAGGTAAGCAGCGTTGGCAATAACAGAAAATATAGAAGCAAACAATGCCAGGTAAATAGCACCTAAAAAACCCGGGCCTTTTTTAGTGTATTCAACGGGGTAAAATATTGCAATCAAAACAGAGACTATAACGGCCATGCTTAGGGGCAGTGCAATTTTTTTAATTAAATATTGTTTACCTGTGCTTTTGTATTTGAAATATTGTGAGAATGCAGTTAGCAATCCCACAATAAAGGCAACCAGCACCAGCACTTTGTTATAGGTAAATTCTCTGTCCTGCGGGTCAGCATAATTGGTACCGAAAATTTTATTGTACACAGGCAGCGAGGTTACAGCAATTATAAAAAGAGCTGCAAGGAAAAAAATAAGCGAACCAATAAACATCCAGAATTCTCTCGAGGAAATGTTTTCTTCTTTGTTTATCGCAGGAATTTTTTTATAATTTTTTATAAATAGAATTAACATCGGGATAGTAATAACAATTACATAAATGCCAATAAGAATATTCATTGCCATCCCGGCTTCCGTGAAAGAGTGAACAGAAGTATCTCCAAGAATTCCGGTACGTGTAAGGAAAGTGGAATACAACACAAAAAAATAGCTCAAAATTATAAACAGATAAGATGCTCGCAATGCATTACCAGTAGCATTATATACAGCCATGCAATGCAATCCTGAAATCAAAATCATCCAGGGTACCAATGCCGCATTTTCAACAGGATCCCATGCCCAATAGCCACCAAACGATAATGATTCGTAAGCCCATTTTCCACCCATCATAATACCCACACCAAGTACACAGCCACTGAACAAAACCCAAGGCAGTGCAGGTTTTACCCAATCACCAAAGTTCTTTGTAATTAATGATGAATAGGCAAACCCCAATGGAACAATAGTGCTCGCAAACCCGAGAAACAATATCGGGGGGTGAATAACCATCCAGTAATTTCTAAGTAATACATTCAACCCGATACCATCTTTTATAAATGAGAGATAATTGGGCTGGCTGAAAATGGGGCCATCGATTTCATTGCGTGTTAATACAAAAGGGCTGCTGCCAATGCGTATATCAAAAATGTAAATGCCCACAATCATCAGCAACAAAATACATTGGGCAACATTTATAATACCGAGTATAGGCGCCTCTCTTTTTTTTGCGGTTAATATAAGTATGCTTCCTAAAACGCAATGCCATAAAGACCACAATATAAAACTGCCTTCCTGCCCTTCCCATATACAGGCTAATAAATATTTTGCCTCCAATTCTTTTGAGGCATGTTTATAAGAATAGAGGTATTCAAAATAATGATGAGAGCATATATAATAGATAGTAAAAAAAACGGTAAGCAGGGAAAAAAGCTGGATAAAAAAGGCGCCGCGTGCAAAAAGTAACCAGGAACTTTTTTCACTTTCCTGTGAAATTGATGAGGCTTTAAAATAAGAAATCGCTGAAATAAGTGAAGAAACGAACGCAAGCAAAATAAAAAAATGTCCTGTCTGTCCCGGTAATAAATGTTCACCTTCAAACTTCATGTCGCAGTTTAGTATTGAGTTACCGTTTTCTCCAATTGTTTTTTATCGTCTTTATATTTAGAAGGACATTTCAATAAAATATTATCACATACAAAAACATTTCCTTCCATTTTACCTTTAAGTACTACGCGTTCACTTTGCTCAAGTTCCGGTGGTTTTGTGTTTCGATAAATAACCTGTGTACTTGTTCCAAGACTATCTGTTGCGTAAAAAGAAAGATAGTTGGGATCTTTTATAGCGTCGTATTGTAATGGTTTAGATTTGTCGAGCTTTGCAATGAGATGAACAAATTTTCCCTGCTTTTGTTTGGCAGATGCAATAGTATCATAAGTAGAAAAATCTACTGAGTACATTAATAACACTCCAATCGCTGCTGCGATAGCTATTAAAATAATGATACTTGAGGTTTTCATTTGCAATTTATTGAGATACAAATTTAATTAAAAATGCTATACTAAATTTTACTGAACGTATCGAAATGAAAAGTCTTCATTGCTTGGTCTTGTCAAATTACTTTAATTATTTTGGGAAATTTCTTCAGAAGCCCATAAACAATTTATAAGGCGTGATAATATAATGATTCAGTAATGGTTTTTACTTTCAACAGTGGCACTTAATCCGGTAAATTTACTACGATATTATTGGTTAGAATTACGCTTTTATTTTATATTTCTTGTAATTAGCTTTGATTCAAAAATAATAATGAGTCTATATCGTTATATGTTTTGATGAAATATTACACATCCCTAATGTGAATTTTCTACTGTGTTTCCTTTGTATGAATTTCTTAATTGGCATAGAATTAAAGCTTCGACAGGAAATATTTTAAAGAGTTTTCTTTATCTGCTTTATTTGGCTTACACTTTTTTGAACTTACGAAAACCGACTGTATAAATTTTGATGATAATGTAGCCACAACTTCTTTGCTCTGCATTTTTTATTTGTTGGCTCCGGTTTAAAAGAAGATAATATTCGTTATAATAATTTGTCAATAAAATCCATATTTATGAAAAAAATATTCTACTTAATTGTTCTTATTGTAGGCTGGGCTTCTGGAAAAGCTCAAACCATAACGCCGGTTATTAAAGCAAACTTTGGAGTTGAGGCAGACTTAAGGGCTAACTATTTTAATAACTTCGTTCAATCAGGAAACGATGATTGGTTTAATAATGGTACTCCCGGCGCAGGAGCTTTTGTAATTGACACTACCGGAGCTGCGGCTATGGTAGCCCGTTATGCTATTGATCCTGAGTATAGAAAATTACCTTTTTTCAGGACCATGAAGTATGCGCCTTACTCGATAGTAAATAATAAATTATTAATAGACGCAATATTTATCCGCGATTATCACGGTCAAGATTCCACCACATTTGCACTTGGAGCTAATAAAAATGGTGCCAGTCCTTCAACATGGTCATGCCCGGTGACTCAATCGGTGCCTGATAAAAATGAAATTTTAGACATGATGGTTCATGTAAGGCGGGCTGGGCCAAGTTCAACTGATTCGCTTTGGATGTTTGGCGGCATGTCTATTGAAAATACAACGGGTGACCGTTATTTTGATTTCGAAATGTACCAGACAGATATTTATTACGACAGAGCCACCCAAAAATTTTATGGATATGGACCAGATGCCGGTCATACAACCTGGCTATTTAATGCCGCAGGGGATATAACAAAAGCGGGTGATATAATTTTGTCTGCAGACTATGGAAGTTCCAACTTAACATCTATTGAAGCCCGTATTTGGGTAGATAAAGCTTCATTATTAATGACGCCGCTGGATTTCAACTGGAGTGGTACTTTTGATGGGGCGTCTAGCGGCTCACAATATGGATATGCCGGTATTACGCCTAAAACTGCAGGAAATTTTTACACAGGAACTGAAAGTGTCGCCAATACATGGGCCGGCCCTTTTTCGTTAATCCGGGGAGATAATAGCGTAATTACAACTTATACTTCAAAACAATACATGGAATTTTCTGTGAACCTTTCTAAATTAGGACTAGACCCGGTATCACTATTGGGCGAAGACCCGTGTGGCATGCCTTTTAGAAGGATTCTGGTAAAATCAAGGGCTTCCACCTCCTTCACCTCTGAACTTAAAGATTTTGTTGGTCCATTTGATTTCTTTTTGCCAGCAAGGGCCAAAGTTCAATCAGATCAATCTGTTTTATGCGGCTTAATTGGCATTAGCCAAATCAAAGTGAATAATCCTGTTTCAACTTCGGTATATACCTGGTCAACAATAAACGGTCATATTGTAAGTACAAGTTCCGATGGAACCTCTATTATTGTTGACTCTGCCGGCCTATATATAGTGAAGCAGCAGTTACAATCAGGTTGTTCAATTTATGCCACAGATACGATACAAATTTTTTTTAATTCGAGTTGTTATGTTCTTGAAAATAACCTTTTAAATTTTAGAGGAAAAATATCTAACAAACAAGTTCAAATAAATTGGACAATGTCAGACAATAGCCAGGTTGACCATTTTAGTTTGGAACGCAGTATAGATGGTATACACTTTATCACAACAGGTAACGTCCCGGGGAATATAGCAGTAAATGATTATACAATTACAGATGTACCTTACGGAAATGCTTACGACCATTTTTACTACAGACTTCAAATAATAAGTATCGGAGGCAACATATCATATAGTAAAACAATTAGTTTATCCCTTCTCGAAATTAATAAACGAGTTATAAGTATTACGCCCAATCCAGTTAGAGGAAAAACACAATTAAATATTTTTTCTTCAGCAGAAAATAAAATGCAATTATTTATTTATGATTATGCAGGTAAACTCATGAGAACTTTCAGTGCCAATATAACAAAAGGAGATTTAAGCTTTGTTCTAACCGATTTTCAGGGTTGGCCCGCAGGAATTTATTCAGTGAAAGTACTTATAGGAAATAAATTGTATGTTGAAAAAATGATGTTGGTGAAGTAATAATTATTTATTTATTGCAATAACCATTTATAAAGTGCGTTAGAAAATTGGTATATCCTTATGAAAACTATAAAAATATTTTTTCTTACCGCCATTATTTCTATAACAACGGGTTATGGACAGTCACTAATTCCTCAGGTGGTAAATACTTCAGGAGGTTCTTCACAAAATAAAGGTTACAGTTTGGATTGGAGTATTGGTGAATTGGCGCTTGTAAATGTAATGAATAGCATTGATGGTAATTATATACTAACGAATGGGTTCATTCAGCCTTTATCGCAAGGTCCTTTTCCTTCCGCTAACATTGAATTAAGTTCCATCGATGTTCACATCTTCCCGAATCCAACTACAGATCTATTGGTGATTGATTTTTTACAAACCTCAGCAGGTAAAATTAATGTGCAATTATTTAATGAGGCCGGAAATATTATATACAGACACGAGATTATGACCAGCGGCTTTGGCTTTCAGGAAAAAATTAATACGAAAGGATTCGCAAATGGCATCTATACACTTCACATAAAAAAACTAAATCCTGTTTCAGGTAATTATGATGGGGGAGCCTGCACTTATAAAATAATTAAATTGTAACAACTACTAATAGTAATCTACTAATTCTATCTTATGAAACAACTGGCACTTTTAATAATCAACATATTACTGGTAATTTTTGTATCGGCGCAGGCACCTGCACTAATAAATTACCAGGGAATTGCACGTAATTCATCAGGTAACACATTAACAAACCAAAGTATAGGACTGCGTCTTTCAATTCATGATGGAAGTACAACTGGTATAGTTTTATATGGAGAAACACGTAGTCTTAAAACCGATCGTTTTGGTTTGTTTATAGTTGCAATAGGAAGTGCAGGAGCTACAAGTGTATTGAATGCAATTAGCGATATTAATTGGTCAGTTGGAGGCGGCAAGTTTTTGCAGGTAGAGCTATCACCTAAAAATGATAATGTTTTTATTGATATGGGCGCAACCCAACTATTAAGCGTGCCTTATGCATTAACAGCGCAAAATGCTAATCCTGTTGGAGCTGCAGGGGGGGATTTAAATGGTATATATCCTAATCCCATTATAGCTAATGATGCCATAACTACGGCCAAACTTATTGACGGTGCAGTAACCACGGCCAAGATAGCAAATAATTCCATCACGGCATCTAAATTATCTATAATTACAGCAGGTGGAGATTTAGCTGGTTTCTACCCTAATCCTATCATTGCTGATTCTGCTGTAACGACAAGTAAGATTAAAGATAGTTCAATAACTCTTTCTAAATTGGCACCTGGTATTACGATCGGGGGATCGTCACCAACAGGGGCGGCTGGTGGCGACTTGAGCGGAATATATCCAAATCCAACTATTGCCAACAATGCAATCAGCACGACTAAAATATTGGATTATGCTGTGACTACAAACAAAATTGCAGATCGCTCTCTTACTTTATCTAAATTTACAATAATTTATGCAGCAGGTGACCTGACAGGTATTTACCCTAATCCTTCTATAGCAACCGCGGCTGTTACAACTTCAAAGATTGCAGATTCTGCTATAACAACACCAAAAATTAAAGACGGTTCAGTTACACTTGCTAAATTAGCACCGGGTATAATTGGCGGATCATCACCTACAGGTCCGGCAGGGGGTGACTTAAGTGGAACATATCCTAATCCAATTGTAATTAAGTTAAAAGGGACTTCCATAAGTAACATAGCTCCCGTTTTAGGCCAGGTACTTAAATTTGATGGTACACAATGGTCACCATCTAAAGATAGTATTGGTGCTTTTTCAATTCCTTTCAGTTCAACTGCCAATTCTGTTTCTAATTTGTTTTCAATAACTAACCAGGGTTCCGGAACTGCTATTGAAGGAATAAATTCAATTAATAATACTAATGCATTTGGTGTATTAGGTAAAATCAGTTCAATCACTCCGGGAATAACTTCAACTGCAGTAAGAGGAATAAATAATGGCACGGGGCCAAATGGATATGGCATATGGGGATCACATGATGGAAATGGATCAGGAGTTTATGGATCTTCAGTTAGTGGCTTGGGAGTAAACGGATTTTCTTCAGGAGGTTATGGAGTATATGCCAGCAGTACACTTGGTACAGGAATTTTTGCAACAAGCAGTAGTGGAATACCCGCTAATTTCGATATTTCTAATGGAGCCAGCTTCAATGATGTTGTTTTCGCATCAAATGCCGGGTATGGAAACGGTATAACCTCTATTGCCAATTTGGGAAATGG
>JBDTYU010000340.1:0-2277 GCA_040005535.1 Ginsengibacter sp.
TTGTAAACAAACTAAAATAATTAACATGGAAAAGAGGAAATTAATTATCTATTGGGTTGCTACAGTTTTATTGGCTTTTGGCATGTTTGCAAGTGGCCTGGCGCAAATATTTCATGCACAGGCAATGGTTGATTTAATTACCCCTTTAGGTTATCCATTATATTTCATGTACATCATTGGTACCTGGAAAATACTTGGAGTAATAGCTATTTTAATTCCACGATTTAAGCTCGTTAAAGAATGGGCGTATGCAGGTTTCTTTTTTTTAATGACAGGAGCCCTTGTTTCACATTTGGCAACCGGCGATGATAGCGTAAAGGGAATTATCGGTCCATTTTTCCAAACTGTTTTTATTATTTTGTCCTGGTATTTCAGGCCTGCTAATAGAAAAATCGTCCCAATAAATATCGGAACAATTAATCAATAAATTTAATAGAATGAAAAAGGAATTGTCATCAAAACAACGTGAAGAATTACTCAACACATTGAAAGCCCGTTTTGGAAAAAACATGAAACGCCATAAAGATATTGAATGGACTAAAGTACAGGCAAAGCTGGAAGCTAATCCTCATAGTTATCGGGATGAAAAACTATGGTCGCTCAATGAAATGGAAATAACCGGCGGTGAACCGGATGTTGTTGGCTATGATAAAAAAAACACCGCCATAGCGGGGCAGGCAGGTGAATACATTTTTTATGATTGTTCAGCGGAAAGTCCTAAAGATCGCAGAAGTGTTTGTTACGACAGCGAAGCGCTGGAGTCAAGGAAAGAACATAAACCGAAAAATAATGCTATAGATATGGCTGCTGACATGGGCATTGAACTTTTAACGGAAGAACAATATCGGGAGCTGCAGAAACTTGGAAATTTTGATACGAAAACATCGAGCTGGATACTAACGCCCTCTGATATCAGAAAACTTGGTGGTGCGCTCTTTGCTGATTACCGCTACGGCAATGTCTTCGTGTATCACAACGGTGCAGAATCTTACTATGCCGCCAGGGGTTTTCGTGGCTCCCTGCGGGTCTAACAAAATAACATACTATGACAAAGAATACAATAAATCCTAAGGTTGATTTTTATTTTAGTAAAGCCAAAAAGTGGCAGGAAGAACTGGAGCAATTGAGAATGATCGTTCTTGACTGTGGGCTTACTGAAGAATTGAAGTGGGGTGTTCCTTGTTACACGTATCCCGCCACGGGGGGCAGGCAGAAAGCTAACATAGTTTTAATACATGTATTTAAAGAATACTGTGCGCTTTTGTTTTTCAAAGGTGCCTTGTTACATGATGCCCAGGGTATTTTGATCCAACAAACAGAGAATGTTCAGGCGGCACGCCAGGTTAGGTTCACCAATGTTCGGGAAATAGTCAAGATGAAAGCCATTTTGAAAGCCTATATCTATGAAGCCATTGAAGTGGAAAAAGCCGGTTTGAAAGTGGATCTTAAAAAGACTACAGAATTCAACATGCCTGAAGAATTTCAAAAGAAATTGGATAAGATACCAGCCTTGAAAACGGCTTTTAATGCATTGACCCCGGGACGGCAAAGAGGATACATGCTGCATTTTTCTGCACCCAAACAATCCAAAACCCGGGAGGCGAGGGTCGAAAAATGTATGCAGCAAATTCTCCATGGAAAGGGTTTAAATGATTAGTCCCGATAGCTATTGATCAATGAAAAAATAATTATCAAACTTTAAGATATTACCCCCTTACTTGCGGACATATGCAGTATGGCTTTGCGCTAGGAGTAGCTGTGCTACGAACATTGATTCTCAGGATTGGTGAATGGTTGAGCTATAATCCAAACTAAAGAACTCTGTTAAGCGAGAGTAATAACCATGAACTTTTATTTATAAATTTGGCTAAGGTTCCGGCAGACGAAATTTTTATTATCCCGCCTGTACAAGCCCTACCCTTAGCAGAAAACAATTGACAATATTTTGAAAATTAATTGATAGCAATAACAAAATTATTACGATGAGAAGCCGGCTTTTTTATGCCATAATAATTTTATTTACCATAAGTTGCAATGATGCAGTTAAAAAATCTAACAATAAAAATTCCGTAACGAAAGAGAAGGAGTATCACTGTGCGCCTATAACATCAGATAAAGACTGGTACTCTTCCGGAACAAAAGCTCCTATTTTTAAAGGTCTTGAAGGAATTGATTTTAAAATTTCAACCGTTAGTAAAACAGCGCAAGAGTACTTTAACCAGGGTATGATGTTGTCGTATGGATTCAACCATGCAGAAGCTGCACGTTCATTTTTTG
>JBDTYU010000341.1:0-2782 GCA_040005535.1 Ginsengibacter sp.
TTAAATTGTGGCCATTTATCATCACTTGAGTTGGTGCTCCTGAGTGTAAAATTGTAAGGTGGATTGCCGGAAGAATTCTTTTGAATATTAATAACTCCGGCAATCCTGCCTCTTCGCATATCATCGGCCAGAGAATCCTTATTATGATAACTTATAAGGGCTACACCCTGGGTATTTTTTAAAGCATTATATAATTCATTAGCTGTATCGGCATTATCATCAATAGCAATTTTAAAACTCTGTTTACTCCCATTATTACCAATAAAACCAAATACAAGAATGAAAATAAGTGGAAAAGCAAAGCCGAAAACCACGGCAGACGGGCTTCTGAAAATAGCCCGTAAACTGGCCTTTGTAATCGCAAACATTGCCCTTAGCTGGCTATATGACTTCATAATAGATTTGTTATAAAGATGCAAAACTATTGTGGAAAAAATAAAAGAAGGAAATAATAGATTGTTTTGACAAATGACGTATATTTGTATGACAAATGGCTGATCATGAAAAGCAAAAAAATATATAAGAAATCAGGAGCACAATCCTCAAAAGCAGCAGAGCCTCTTGCAGCTTATGGTTATGTGAAGCAATTTAATATTACTAAAGAATTTGCCTATAACGATTTTAAAAAAATCGCATCCAAAACAGATTTTACCCAAAAAGAATGGTCAGATATTCTTCATATTTCTGAAAGAACTTTGCAACGCTATTCAAAGGAAAATAGTTTATTCAGTTTTAGTGTTAGTGATAGAATAATTCAAATTGATAAAGTATTAAGGCGTGGCCAGGAAGTTTTTGGAAGCTATGAAAAATTTTTACTTTGGATTCATGATAATCCTAATATGCTGGAGGGAAGATTATCCTTACAATCACTTGCAAGTTTTGAAGGAATAAATAATGTGCTTACCCAATTGGGAAGAATAGAACAGGGAATTTTAGCATGATTATATACAGATTAAGTACCGGCAAGTTTGCCAACGATATTTCGGGTGAAGGATCTAAAATTTATGGTGGCCGATGGAATCCCAAAGGATTAGCGACTTTATATGCTTCAGAAAATATTTCTCTTTGCATTCTTGAAATTTTGGTAAGAGCTACAAAAAAGACATCACCCGACACCTACACTTTAATATCTCTTATGATACCTGATAACGGAATTTTTTCAATTCAGGATACTAAATTAAAAAAAAGCTGGAAACATGATCTTGAATATACTCAATGGATTGGTGAAGATTTTTTAAAAGAAACACAGGCTCTTTGTATGAAAGTTCCTTCTGCAATCGTATCACAGGAAAATAATTTTTTACTTAACCCAATGCATAAAGATTTTAACCGGGTTAAAATAATAAGCATTGAAGCGCTCGAACTGGATAAAAGGCTTAACCAAATTTAATTTTATGAATATAGTATATGTTCTTACTGGCGGAAATTTAGGCAACAGGCTGGCAAATCTTGAAAATGCAAAAGAATATCTTAAAAAAGAAACAGGAAATATTCTTAGGTCATCAGCAATTTACGAAACACAAGCCTGGGGAAATACTGAACAACCTGACTTTTATAACCAGGTGCATATTATCAACACAAAATTATCTCCGGAACAAATAATGCAAAAAATTCTAAAGATAGAAGAACAAATGGGGAGAGTAAGAACAATTAAAAATGCTTCAAGAGTAATTGATATTGACATCTTATTTTTTAATAATGATGTTATTAATAAAAAAGATCTTATCATTCCACATGAAGAAATAAGTAACCGTCGCTTTGTATTAATTCCCCTCAATGAATTATCATCCGGGCTTGTTCATCCTGTCTTTCATAAAAGCATTAGTGAATTGTTATCCACTTGCAAAGACACCCTAAGTGTAAAGCTGCTTAAGACTTTATCCCCTTTTCAACCAACCCTATAGTATTCATCAATTCAATTTAAATTAATTAAGTTTCAGTTGGTATTTTTGATGATTAAAAAAAGTACAAGTCAATATTTAAAATATTCCGGGAAATAATTGTAAAGCAAATGTTTTACATTGATACAACGCATGAAATACAATTTCATTACAATCGAAGGGAACATTGGGGCAGGCAAAACCACACTTGCACATTTGCTTAGCAAGCATTTAAATGCAAGATTAATATTAGAGGAATTTACAGACAATCCTTTTTTGCCAAAGTTTTATGAGAATAAACAGCAGTATGCTTTTCCGCTGGAACTTTTTTTCATGGCTGAAAGATATAAACAGTTAAAAGATTTGTTACAGACGAAAGATATGTTTCAGCAAGTAACTATCTCTGATTATCTGTTTACAAAATGTCTTTTATTTGCCAAGGTCAATTTAGCTGAAGAAGAA
This sequence comes from Ginsengibacter sp., assembly GCA_040005535.1. GTDB lineage: Bacteria > Bacteroidota > Bacteroidia > Chitinophagales > Chitinophagaceae > Ginsengibacter. The sequence goes on from JBDTYU010000341.1 coordinate 2,343, forward strand.
TTTTTATTATACCAGAAATTATTTGATATTATTAATCCGCAATTAATACAACCTGACCTGTTGATATACCTGCATGCTCCTGTAAGCAAGCTGAAAGAAAATATAAGGAAACGTAACAGGGCTTACGAACAGGCAATCGAATCGGAATATCTTTTTTCATTACAGGAAACCTACACGCAATACATAAAGCAGCACAACATTAAAACTTTATTTATTGATGCTTCATCGGCCGATTTTTTAGGAAATGAAAAACATTTGAATGCAATACTGGAAGCCCTCAACAATGATTATGAAGAAGGCAGGCATATTTTACAACTGCCTTAAATGAAACGTAATGAATGCCCTTACAAGGAATGACCCATTTGCTGCAGTAAGAATATCAGAATTTCGTAATCTTTTAATGGGTCGGTTTATTTTTATCATGGGGCTTAGAATGATGG
>JBDTYU010000342.1:0-2513 GCA_040005535.1 Ginsengibacter sp.
TTATTTTATTGATACCGTTACCAATTCGGTTACATCCATCGTAATGAGTTGTACAACTAATTGGTAAACAATTATTTACGAGCTTTTAAATCATCTTGTCATCCCGACAAAATTGGCATTCAAAAAGTGAAAAACCTGTAAGGAATTCTTGCAGGTTTTTTAGTCAGGCATTTTTAGCCAGTGCCGCTTTATTCGTATTTTGCCTTATAAGTAATTGCGATGTAACAGACAAATGAAATTGAAGCAACGGGTTGGGCTCGGCACTTTGCCACATAAGCGCACGTGCTTTTCCACAATCAAACTATTTGATCACCAGGGTAATCTGCGCCTGATCAGAGCACCCGTTACTTTTACTTACCTGGCTAGATGCTGCTTCTAATCAAATACGGGAATACGGCGAACAAGGGCAGTAACGCTAAGGTTAATGGAAACAATAAAGATTATTACACAATGTGTAAAAACACGGGAGCAAGTAAACATTGCTGCATCATGCGACATGGTGGAACATGGCTGCCATATTGGTTTGCCTGAAGAAACTGACCAAAACGTGATTACTAAATTGTTACCAGGAACCGAAAGATTTGATTGGCATGGATGAATACAAAACAGAGCCTCATACAAAAAATCTTACATCATTTTTTGCAGATCTATAACCTCATTACACTCATAACAGGTGCCAGCAAGGGAAGATTTAGCAGGTAAGTTTGAACTGGTATTAAAACAGTTTGATGCAATTTTAAATAATATTGTACATTTATAATACCGCTTTAAACCACATAATCAATACCTGTTATTAACTGATATCTTTCCCTGATTTCCGGATTTTATTTTATATAGATTTGTTATAAATAGCTTGATTTTCTATCTTAAATTTTGCAAAATGAAAAAGAGTATAATTCTTTCAGCAATATTATTTTTCGCATTAAACAATTATGCACAACTTGGAAATATTTTGAAACGGAATGCTGAACAGCGCACCGCAAACGCCTCAGAAAGAGGCCTTGATAATCTTTTTAAAAAGAAGGATAAATCGAAAAAGGCGAGCGAACAACCAAAAGCGGGTTCGGAAAACAATTCAACTACCGCTAACCAGCCAGACGCAAAAAATGAAACGGCTAATGCCGGCTCTTCTTTAAAAACATACAGCAAATATGATTTTGTTCCGGGAGAAAAAATAATAGCGTACACTGATTTTTTACAAGATGAAATTGGTGACTTTCCAACTCACTGGAACACTAATGGATCCGGGGAAATAATGACAGTTGAAGGCAAACCGGGTAAATGGCTGAGTACAGCTAAGGAAGGCTACTATATTCCAATGTTTATAAATTCCTTACCCGATAATTTTACATTTGAGTATGATGTAATATTTATTCCTTCTGCAACCTATAAAGGGCCAAATACTCCGCCATTTGCTTTTCAACTGGTTAGTATGAATAAGAAGATTGAAGCCTTTAAAGAATTTGAGCTGACCCGTGCTGTGTTTGCAATTGATCCATATTTGTCAGACTTTTATTATGAAAGTTATACTAAAGATCCTACACAAACTGCCGGCCAGCTAATTTTAAAAAGCAGCACAACAGTTGACGGATTGGATAAACTGCACATGCATTCGTACCATGTTTCTGTATGGAGGCAAAAACAGAGAGTGCGTGTATATCTTAATCAGAATAAAGTTTGTGATCTGCCTATGGTACTTAATGAAACAGAAAAATACAATACTATCCGGTTTAAAACTGATTTAAATAATGATGGAAGCAACTGGCTCATCTCTAATCTTAAACTGGCAATAGGCGCACCTGATACAAGAAATAAATTAATGACCGAAGGAAAATTTTCTACCACTGGAATTTTATTTGATGTAAACTCAGCTAATATAAGAGCAGAATCTTATGGTACTCTAAAACAAATTGCCCAGGTGTTACAGGATAATGCTGCAGTTAAAATAAAAATTGTAGGTCATACAGATAGCGATGGTGATGACGCTGCAAATCTTTCTTTATCTAAGCAAAGAGCTGATGCAGTAAAAGAATCGCTAATAAAAGAATTCGGAATTGATGTAAGCCGCATGCAAACTGATGGAAAAGGTGAATCACAACCTGCGGCTCCAAATACTTCGCAGGAAGGAAAAGCTCAAAACAGAAGGGTTGAATTTATTAAGATATAAATAAGAAAGGCAAGTGTTTCCATCCTGGCGGCTGTTGTGACACCCGCCAAAAAGAAGGCTTCTGCCACCCCAACCTTGGCTTCCACTAATTTTTTGAATATTCTTTGGTGATAAATTTCCCCTGTCTTATTATCCTTCCATTGTATAATACACACTTATTTTACAAATGCTATACTTTTACCTTGATAACACTCAAAAAAATAAGATGGTATAGTAATTGGTCTTATTGTTTCACATTAAAAAAGACTTAACGAGCTAATGGAATTAATCATTTAATTAAATCCGCGTTAAGCTTTTTATCGTACCTAAAAATCCATCCTCCTTTATCTTTTGAATCCTTCTCTTA
>JBDTYU010000343.1:0-3269 GCA_040005535.1 Ginsengibacter sp.
CAAAATAGTTTTTAATACAACCTTTTATTAAACTTAGCAAGTTTCGGGTAGGCCACGGCCTTTTTCATTTTTACTTTTGTGTAATCAAATCAAAATAAAAGAAAATGAAAGAGCAGGAAAAAACAAACTTTAGCCGTATTGAAGAAGCTATAGATTATATAAAAACAAACTTCAAATCACAGCCCGGTTTGGATGAAGTAGCTGAGAAGATACATCTTAGCCCGTTTCACTTTCAACGCTTATTTACTGAATGGGCTGGTGTAAGCCCGAAGAAATTTTTACAATACATAAGTATAGAATATGCTAAAAGCATGTTGAAAGATAAACAAGCTACTTTGTTTGATGCTGCTTATGAAACGGGGCTTTCAGGCACCAGCCGTTTACACGATTTGTTTATAAAGATTGAAGGCATGACACCAGGGGAATTTAAAAATGGCGGAGAAAAACTTTCCATTAATTATAGTTATGCGGAAAGTCCGTTCGGAGATATCCTGGTGGCATCTACTGTGAAGGGAATTTGCTACATGGCTTTTGCAGACAATGAACAGGACGCATTGAATCAGCTTAAAAAAAGTTTTCCAAATGCTCATTATAAACAAATGGTTGATCTCATTCAGCAAAATGCATTATACATTTTTACGCATGATTGGAGAAAGCTCAGCCACATAAAATTGCATTTGAAAGGAACTCATTTTCAATTGAAGGTTTGGGAAACTTTGTTAAAAATACCTATGGGAAATTTATCGACTTACGGAAACATTGCACAACAAATTCAAAGCCCTAAAGCATCAAGGGCTGTTGGCTCTGCCATTGGCGATAACCCTGTTGCATTTTTAATTCCATGTCATCGTGTAATTCAATCAACAGGTACAATTGGCGGATACCATTGGGGCAGCAATCGCAAGACAGCCATGATAGGATGGGAAGCTGCAAAAATTCTTTAGAAAATTAATCCGCAAGTTTCGGGTTGGATTCACTTTATCATTGCATCAATTTTGTTTAACAAAAAATAAAAAATGAAAACATTCATTTTAATTCATGGCTCATGGCATAGTTCATGGAACTGGCACAGAGTAATTCCAATTTTAGAAAAACATGGTCATAGGGCAATCGCAATTGATTTGCCGGGAATGGGCAGAGATAAAACTCCTATCAATGAAGTAAAAATGAAATCAACAGTAGAGAAAATTTGCAAGCTCATTGATAGTATTGAAGGAAAAGTAATACTGGTAGGCCATAGCAAAAATGGGATTATGATTTCACAGGCTGCTGAATACCGACCTCATAAAATTGAGAAATTGGTTTACCTGGCCGCCTATTTAATTCCTGGTGGTAAAACGCAAAAAGAATATTCACTACAGGATACACAAGGCATATTGAAACCTTATGTAACCATGCATGAAGAATTGAATGCACATATCTTACAAAGTGAAATTTATAAGGAGGGATTATATCACGATTGTGATGATAATATTACTGAACTTGCAAAACTTCTTCTAAGCCACGAGCCTGTAGAATCGGGTATTACGCCATTACAATTAACTGATGAGAATTTCGGAAGGGTACCACGGATATATATTGAATGTACAGAAGATAAAGCCGTAACGCCTTTCATTCAAAAAAAGATGTATACAGAAACACCTTGTGAAAAAGTCTATAGTTTGCCAACAAGCCATTCTCCTTTTTTTAGTAAACCACAAGAGCTTTCAGATATTTTTTGCGAAATAGCATTGGGATAATTTTTAAAATATGAGTAATAATGGCTTCAGGCCTTGCGGGTATTGTATGGGGAAATATAAACAATATAAAACGGAGCATTCCATATAAAACGTATAACATAATTAAAAATGGACTTATTTAATATTGAACAGATAATTAACTTATTACCGGGCGATGGAGTTGTAAATTATTATGGAAAAATTTTAGACCAACATGAGGCCAAACATTATCTGAATGTTTTATTGAATACAATTGAATGGAAAAATGATGAAGCGATTATTTTTGGTAAACATATCATAACCAAAAGAAAAGTTGCATGGTATGCTGATAATGATTTTTCATATACCTATTCAAACACTACCAAACAATCATTGCCATGGACAAAAGAACTTGCAGAACTTAAACAAATAACAGAAGAACTTACAGGGACAAAATTTAATTCATGCCTTTTAAATTTATATCATAATGGAGATGAAGGTATGGCCTGGCATAGCGACGATGAAAAATCTTTAATGAAAGATTCTTCAATTGCTTCATTAAGTTTTGGAGCAGAACGGAAATTCTCTTTAAAACATAAAAAAACAAAACTTTCTGTTTCAACATTACTGGAAAATGGAAGTTTGCTTATTATGAAAGGCGCTACTCAAAACCATTGGATGCATTGTCTTCCAAAATCTAAAAAAATAAGTCAGCCAAGAATAAATTTAACCTTCAGAACTATGATACACCAGGGATTGTAATCATATCTTTCATTGTATATTGATAATAGCTGCTGATTATTTTTGCTTCCTTAAAATTCTCTTTCTGTGTTTTAAGCCCCAGTTTACTAATTCCAGGATAACATGTTCGAGTGTTTCTCCATAAGACGTAAGCTCATATTCTACGGTAACCGGTTTGGTATTAAAAACAGTCCGGGTTACCAATTCATTCATCTCAAGTTCCTTTAATTCCTTAGATAGCATCTTTCCTGTAACTCTTCCAATATCCCGCTGCAATTCCTTAAACCGTTTCTTATTTTCATTTAGAGAACACATGATGGCAATTTTCCATTTCCCATTTAAAATATCCATTGCGTCCCACAGCGCTAACATATCTTTGGAGTGTAATTTTTTTTTATGTTCCATTTCTATTTTAAATTTGGATGGTATACCCTGGGAAACCACTTTATAAAAGTAAACCGGTTACAAATGTATACCAATTATCGTAATTTTGTGCAATCAGTAATTCAATTACATAATTTTAAATAAATCAAATGAAAGAAGCAAAACAAATTGAAAAAATTTTTAAACGTCCTGAAGCACCGGGAATGGTGGGTGATGGCTTTAGAGTTTATAATTATTTCCCCAACGGTTACCAGATACGAAATAAAATAAGCCCGTTCCTGATGCTGGACTTTAATCCCGCTTTTGATTTTGGAGCGTCCGATCATCCAAGGGGTGTTGATGTGCATCCACATAAAGGCTTTGAAACAGTGACCATTGCATATAAAGGAAGTGTTGAGCACTATGACAGTACCGGAAATAGCGGTATAATTAATCCGGGTGATGTTC
>JBDTYU010000344.1:0-16114 GCA_040005535.1 Ginsengibacter sp.
TTATTCATAAATGTTTTTCACCTTAATAAAATAATGGTTTCAAATTTAGTTCATCTCCATCGGAGAAGGGTTGTGATGAGGCCAAATCATAAATGACTCAGCCAGATACACCATTAATGCAACAGCATAATGCCATCAAGGCTAAATATCCTGATGCGATTTTGCTTTTTCGTGTGGGTGATTTTTATGAAACTTTCGGGCAGGATGCAATCACTGCATCACGTGTATTGGGTATTACTTTAACTAAACGAAACAGCAACTCTCCGACTGCTGCTGAACTCGCCGGCTTCCCCCATCATGCACTGGATACATATTTGCATAAGCTTGTAAAAGCCGGGTACAGAGTGGCTATTTGCGATCAGTTGGAAGATCCAAAACTTGCCAAAGGAATTGTAAAGCGGGGAGTGACTGAAATGATAACTCCCGGCGTGGCTACAAATGATAAGCTTCTTGAGCACAATAACAATAATTTTTTATGTGGTATTTATCTCACTGATGATAAAACCGGAATTTCTTTTCTCGATATTTCTACCGGAGAATTTTTTATTGCGGAAGGAGATAAGGAATATGCTGATAAATTATTGCAAAGCCTTAATCCTGCAGAAGTAATTTTTCAACGCAGCCAGCAGAAAGATTTCAAAAGTTTTTTTGGAAGTAAATTTTATACTTATACACTTGATGAATGGATTTTTACTGAGCAATATGCTAAAGAAAGCTTGCTTAAACATTTTGGAACACAAAGTTTGAAAGGTTTTGGTGTTGAGGATTTATCATCAGGAATTATTGCTGCAGGCGCTGTGTTACATTATTTAAAAGATACCGAACATCCCAATCTTCAGCACATAACTTCCTTGCAAAGAATCGATAAAGCAGATCACCTTTGGATGGATAGATTTACTATCAGGAATCTCGAATTGCTGGGTGGCGTAGAAAGTAATAATTCATTATTGAAAGTTTTGGATAATACTGTATCTCCAATGGGGGCAAGATTATTAAAACGATGGATGGTACTACCTCTTACAGACATAAATACAATTGAAGAACGACAGCAACTGGTAGAATATTTTATTAAATCGCCTGACGAAAGAAACAAAATCGGGCAATACATAAAGCAGGCGGGGGATATAGAACGTCTTGTAAGTAAGATACCTTTAAAAAAAATAAATCCACGTGAGGTTTTACAAATTAGTAAAGGATTAAAACTGGTAAGCCAGGTAAAGGAAATTTGCGATGCATCTTCTAATGAATACCTTAAAAGGCTTGGTGATTCACTCAATTCATGCAGATATATTGGCGATAAGATTTTTAAAGAAATTATTGAAAACCCGCCGGTGGCAGCCTCCAAAGGGAACATCATTGCATCAGGCATAGATGCTACACTCGATGACCTTAAAGATATTGTTACTAACGGTAAAGGTCACCTGCTAAAACTTCAGCAACAGGAAACAGAAATCACGGGAATATCTTCTTTGAAAATTGGATTTAATAATGTGTTTGGATATTACCTTGAAGTAACCAACATGCATAAAAGCAAGGTGCCCCAAACATGGATGAGAAAACAAACGCTCACCAATGCTGAACGATATATTACCCCGGAACTGAAAGAGTACGAAGAAAAAATTATGGGGGCCGAAGATAAAATTCTTCAGCTTGAAATACAGATATTTGAACGGTTATTGAATGAGTTGCAGGATTACATTGCACCCATGCAATTGAATGGGCATGTACTGGCAGTATTGGATGGTCTTACTTGTTTTGCCAACAATGCATTGCAATACAAATACAAGAAGCCCCAGCTTCATAATGGCTATGAGCTTGATTTGAAAGGAAGCCGTCACCCGGTAATAGAAAGAAATTTACCTCAGGGTGAAAGCTATATTCCCAATGATATTTTTTTAGATCCACAAACTCAACAGGTAATTATTTTAACCGGGCCTAACATGAGTGGTAAAAGCGCCATCCTTCGCCAGACTGCATTGATTACATTGATGGCTCACATGGGAAGTTTTGTTCCTGCAGATGAAGCAAAAATTCCATTGACAGATAAAATATTTACCCGAGTAGGTGCCAACGATAACCTCAGCAGTGGTGAAAGTACCTTTATGGTGGAGATGAATGAAACGGCAAGTATTATTAATAATATTACTTTACGCAGCCTCATACTTTTGGATGAAATTGGACGTGGAACTTCCACGTATGATGGCATTTCCATTGCCTGGAGTATTGTTGAGTATTTGCAAAAATCTGCCCATACTCCCAAGACATTATTTGCCACGCATTATCATGAATTGAATGAGCTTGAAAATAAATTTGAAAGGGTAAAAAATTTTCACATCACACATAAAGAAGCGGGAAATAAAATTATTTTTTTAAGAAAGCTTGCGCCTGGTGGCAGCACACACAGCTTTGGTATTCATGTTGCAAAGATGGCTGGTATGCCTCCTTCTCTTATTGATAGAGCAAACGAAATATTAAAACAACTTGAATCTAAATATGTTGATGATTCTTTAGCGGCAACACAAGGTGATGTGTCGAATAAAAATAATAAAAGTATAAAAGATAATTTAAAGAAGTTAGCTGCACCTCAATTACAGCTAAGTATTTTTGATGCGCATTCACAAGCATTTGAAGATATTAGAAAAATTCTTGAAGCGGTTGATATCAATCGCTTAACTCCTGTTGAGGCTTTATTAAAATTGCAGGAAATAAAAAGTATGGTGAAGTAGATGGATTTTGTCTTGCGGTAAATTCAATTACTGACTTATTTTCATAAAAACGTATGGCCTAAGGGAAGCAGGTTTTACGTAAATTTGTGTAAAATCAGAGGAATGAAAGGTATTAACTATATTACTGATGATCAAGGAAAAAAGACTGCGGTTATAATAAGCCTTAAAAATTATAAAGAAGAAATTGAGGACTTCCTGGATGGGTTGGAAGCGCAAAGCAGGTTGGAGGAGCCTTCCGTTGATTTTGAAAAAGCAGTTACAAAAATTATAAACACCAAATCTAAAAATGGCAAGGTATCAGCTGAAAATAAAAACGTCGGCTGAGAAAGAACTTGCTAATCTTCCACTTGAAGCTATATTATCAATAAGAGATCATATTCAAGAATTGAGTAGTAATCCATATCCGCCTGGTTATAAAAAATTAAAAGGATTTAAAAATTTATATCGTATTCGCACTGGTAAATACAGGATAATTTATTCTATTCAACATACTGCACTTATCATCGAAATTCTAAAAATCACGCATCGTAAAGATGCTTACTAAAAAGATTTAAAAATACTTTATGGTCGTCGGAACTTTTCGGGGCTTAAGCTAACTAATGATTAAAATCGCGGTAGCTGACATGAATGGAGTCAATTACTTTTAAAATAATTATATTTAATTTTTGATAAAATTTCTTTTTCAAAACGTTTCATTTCTTTCCTCTTTCATGTGATATTCCCTTTCCCTCATCCAAATCTTTTAGGGCTTTGTCAATTTCATTTTTAACATCAATAGATAAATCATCCCACCAATCATTTTCCGAATCTACTTCCAGCATCGCATTCACCATCTTTACCACTTTTACATCAGCGGTATCAATATATTTTTTAATCTGTTTTTTTAAATTTTCTACTTCATCCATAAACTTAAATTAAAATGATAAATGAAACCTGAACAATCAGTTATTTATAATCATACACAATAAACCCCCATGGCTCTATACTAAACACATGGGTTGCATTTACTTTTTCTTTCATTCCCAAAAAAACATTTAATGGGTTTCCATAAATAGATTTTTCTTTAATGGTAAACTGTTGTGGCTCTTTTGAAAGGTTAAGAATTACCGCAACTTTATGGCCTGCCTTCTCTCTTACATAAGCAAAGATCGCCATATCATTTGCTGTTGCTAATTTTTTATAAGATGCATCTGCTGCGAGTGCAGGATTTGTTTTACGAAGGTGTAAAAGCGTATTATAAAAAGGAGCCATTTTATATTGGTCCCAAATGATTGGATCTTTAACGAAAAACTTCAATCGTTTTTTATTAGGAATTTCCTGGCCATCATAAATTAACGGAACACTTTGATACATGGTTTGCGTAAACACCGCCAATGCTTTATAGGAATCACCGTATCTTTCAAATTCAGTTCCTTCCCAACTGTTCCAGTCATGGTTGGTAGTAAAAAATACGCGGTAAGCGTTTTTAGGAAATACCTGGATATTATGATTAATTATAGAATCTTCCTGCGCTAATGAAAGCTTGCCTGCATAAAAGTGTATCCACCCTTCCATTACCTCCCAGGCATAAGTTGCATCAAAGCCTGCTAAATGAAAGTCAGGGTTTTGACTTTCAGCCAACATAAAAACATCTTTTATTTTTTTTAATTCATTTATACAGTGTTTCCAAAAGTCTACCGGAATCGGATCAACATGGTCGCAACGAAAACCATCAATGCCGGTTTCTTTTATCCAAAATTTCATTGCTTCAATCATAGAGTCCCGCAGTTCCATATTGTCATAATTCAGATTTCGTGTATCGGTATAATCAGCATCATATACTGTGTTTCCGGTGCTATCTCTTTTATAAAAATCAGGATGGTTAGCAATCCACGAATTATCAGGTGAAGTGTGATTAGGAACCCAATCTGTAATTATTTTAAAGCCCAGGATGTGTGCATGTTTCACCAAAGCTTTCCAATCTTTCATCGTGCCAAATTCCGGATTTACCGCTTTGTAATCACTCACTGCATAATAACTTCCTAAATCATTGCTTGTCATTTTTCTTCCTTCAATTCCAATAGGTGTTATTGGCATAAACCAAAGAATGTCAACACCCATCTTCTTCAATCTTGGAAGACTTTTTTCAAAATCTTTAATAGAAGAGGATGGAGTAAATTGCCGCAGGTTCACTTCATAAATATTGCTTTGGCCACTCCATGATGGATGTGAAAATTTAACGGAAGACTTACTGATATTCTGCGAAAAAGAAATTCCCGGATTGCATAAAATAAAAAATATACTCAAATAGAAACTAAGTAAGATATGGATGATATTTTTTTTCATATTTATCTTTTTGATGAATTATTAATTTGAAAAAGAAATAAAAATATTTGCAGATAAATTTACTCTTTTTAGATAAAGAAATGATTCGAAAATAAATCAGACTAATTTTGAAATATAGAAATTAAAATTATGGCAGAAGAAAAATCAATGTATTATAACGATTACCTGCAACTCAATAAAATTCTTGATGCACAGCAACCTGAAAGCTATAAACCAGGAAATCAACCGGCTCACGATGAAATGCTTTTTATTATTACTCACCAGGCTTATGAATTGTGGTTTAAGCAAATATTGTTCGAGATGGATTTTGTGATGGCAGTTTTTAAGAAAGAAAAAATTGATGATAATTCAGAAGACCTTAATCTTGTGCGTCACAGGCTCAACCGGATTATAAAGATTCTTGAACTTCTTAGTCAACAAATAACGTTGCTTGATACTATGACTCCGCTGGATTTTCTTGAATTCAGAAATCTTTTAACGCCTGCCTCAGGGTTTCAAAGTTTACAATTAAGGCTTGTTGAAGCAAGGCTTGGCTTGCAAATGGAAATGCGCCATCAAAAGGATTATTATAAAAGAACCAATGAGGGCGGTTTTGAAGAAAAGGATTTTGAAAAAATTAATGAGGCAGAAAGCAATACGACTTTGCTTGAGCTTATTAATAACTGGCTTGAACGCCTTCCATTTTTCGAAAAGGAATTCTGGAAAAATTATCAAACACAATTTCCGGTTATTGATGATCATCCTTTTTGGAGCGATTACCGGCAGATTTATAAAACCAGTCTTACAGAAAAAGAAGCTGAAAAAATAAGAGATTTTGATGAAATATTTTTTAATGGAAATACAAATTCGTCTGGTGAAAATGATGTGCAAATGAAAGCCGCGTTTTCTGCAAAGGGAATGCAGGCTGCATTATTTATTATGCTCTACCGCGATTTCCCTGTGTTTCAAACATCTTATAAAATACTGGATGCGTTGGTAGAAATTGACCACCAGATGGCCACATGGAGACATAAGCATTTGGTTATGGTACGCCGCATGATTGGCTTGCGTATGGGAACAGGGAACACAAGCGGGCGTGGTTATCTTGAGGGAGCACTCAACAGCCATTATATTTTTAAAGACATTGCAGCGCTTTCCACATTTTTAATTGAAAGAAAAAAATTACCCAAATTGCCGAGAGAACTGATTCACAAACTGAGCTATAATTAATAATTGGAAAATACCCAACTGGAAAATTTAGAAATATCCTTATGATGTGATTTGAAGACGCGGCTACTAAAAAGAGTTGTAAGCTTTAAAATCTTAGCCACCCTGCTTATCATGAAACGCCTTACTGTCGACAGGTGCTTGTTCTCTATCAAACATTCCGTAATCCCGGATTACAGTTGCAATTCTAAGATGATAATCTTTGAAAATACTTTCCCTGCCTTTTGACTGTGCCCATCTATGCATTTCAACACTTCGCCATTGTTTTATACTTTCTTCATCTTTCCAGAATGATAAAGACAAAACCTTTTCAGGATTATAAATACTCTGAAATCTTTCAATTGAAATGAAACCCTCTATCTTTTCCAACGCACGCCTTAATGCTTCGGCTATTTTAAAATATTCATCTCTAAATCCTTCGTTAGGAATTGTTTCAAAAATAACTGCTATCATTTTATATAATTTGATTATGTAAGAGAAATATAAATATTCCTTGGGAGTCTTGCGTTCACCATTGGTTCATACTGAATATTCTTTTCAAGAAGTTTAATTGTTTTATATCGCTCCAAAAGATAAGACAAGGCTTCTGTTGCTAAACTCACTGAAAAATATTTAGCGATGCAATTATGGCTTCCAATTCCAAATGTCAGGTGTTCACTATTATTAGCTCTCTCAATATTATAGGTGTTTGGGTTGCTAAACTTCCTTGAGTCACGATTGGCTGCTGCAAGCACTATTAAAATTGCTTCACCTTCTTTGATCTTAGCGTCATTTAAAGCAATACCATTAACGGCTACTCGTTTTGTATTGTGAATGGGCGGGTCAAATCGTAAAGTTTCTATAACACTTTTTTGCAAAAACTCACTATAAGTAAAATTATTTTTAGATAAATTAGGGTTGTTAATAATTTGCAATAATGAGTTGCTTAAGATACCCCTTCCGGCATCATAACTCTGAATGAACAATCCAATTAAATTGATTACGCAAAACGAAGCTGTTTCATCAGGAGCGATATTATATTTTTGAGAAAGTGTTTTGATTATTGATTTATAAAAGTTTAGTGCATACAAATGCCTTTCGGTAATTGTATATATTTTCTTTGAAATTTCATTTACTGCTTCAACCTGCCCAAGAGTTTTATTTGGTAGCATTATTTTTATAAGCTGTTCTATTTTGCCCGAAATAAAATCACAATCTTTTTCATTAAAATCAAAGCTCTTTAAAATTACAGCTACAGGCAGTTTCTTACAAATTGAATTCACCCAGTCTGTTTCATTTTTATTATTTTCTTTATCCAACAGATTTTCAATTATAACTCCTATTGCGACTGCTTTCATATTGTCAAATAAATGCATAGCAGAATGCCTTGCTATTTCATGCAGAACTCCATTACTTAATCTGGCCAACTTGCTGGTTATTGATAAGGCATATTCGTTTAGCCCTATTTTATTAGTTTGATTAGTTTCTGGAATTTGAACAAATGGACTGCTAAGAATAGCCTTGCAACCTTCGTAAGAATAAACAGCCCAATGGTTATTTGAGTTATCCCAATAAACCGGATTTTCCCTAAGCATCTTTTCATATAATTTGTAAGGGTTTTGTACCTCTGACTGCAGAAAAAAAGTTGTTGCCATTTATAAGTTTGTTCTGCAAAATAAAGTAGTTTTATGCCTAAACACTTCATTCTATACTTAAGTGTGATTGCACAATGGAAAATCAATTTACACAAATTGCAGGCCTGATTGGAGATCCGACAAGAGCAACAATCATGTGGACATTATTGGATGGAAAGGCATTTACTGCAACTGAGTTAGCGATTACTGCGGACACCTCTCCACAAAACATAAGCATGCATTTAAATAAACTGGTACAAGCCGGCTTGCTTGGTGTTGAAAGCCAGGGACGACACCGGTATTATAAATTTTCCGGGAAGGATATTGCTTATGCTATTGAAGCAATGGCAAATCTTATCCCTCATCCGGCAACAGGGAAAAATCAGGATACAGAAAATATGTCTCCAATAAAACATTGCAGAACCTGTTATGACCATCTGGCTGGTAAAGTGGGTGTTTTAATTACAGATAGCCTGCTGCAACAAAAAATAATTCTTGACAGAAACAATTCTTTTGAACTTAGCATTAAAGGACAAAAATGGTTTCGCGGCTTAGACATTAATATTGACAAGTTAAAGCAACAGAGACGCTTCTTCTTACGCCCATGCCTTGACTGGAGTGAAAGGCGGCACCATATTGCCGGCTCAGTTGCTGCTTCGCTCCTCGATAAAATGTTATCTTCTGACTGGCTAAGAAAGACAAAAAATTCAAGAGCAATTATAATAACAGGGAAGGGGCAAAAAAAATTATATGAATATTTTAAAATCTCTTTATGATAGTTGGCGCAACCTTTCCACAATAATTTGTAAAGAAGCAATTAAAGCAATGGAAGACAAAATATATATCCATACTTTTCGCGGAGCATTTAATATTGTAATCAACAAATAACTGAGTAATAATATTAATAAAACAATTACTATTTGTCCTGCTTCCAAACCTATATTAAAGCTTAATAAAGGAACGGCGATGCTTTCATCTTTTGGCATCATAAAACGAATACTGTTTGCGAACCCCATGCCATGTATCAATCCAAAAAATAATGCGAAAAAATAATTCAGCTGAAATTTTTTTTGAGTAAAATTCTTTTGAAAAAAATTAAAAACAGCAGTAATTACAATGGTGCATGGAATTAAAATTTCTACAAGCCTGTTGTTGATGCGGATAACGTCATACACACTTAAAGCCAGTGTGAGTGAATGCCCGATAGTAAATGCTGTTATCAATATCAGCACATTTTTCCAGTCTTTAAAGATATAAATAGCTGATAACGCCATGATGAATAAAATGTGATCTAATGCACCCGCACTTATGATGTGATGCCAACCCAAACTAAAAAAGAGTTCTAAATCATTCATAAAAAATTCACAAATAATTTTAAATATATAGCAGACTTTTACTTCTCAAAATCATATTACAAGCCTCATGTTCATTTCACAAATATTGCTTTTATCTTTTGGGTTGCTTTCTCAACTTTGCAATAAAACGCAATTATATGAGGAAGAGAAAATTTACGTACATCCTTTCTTTGTGAGTGTTACTCAAATTCAGGAAAATGCAAAAGAAAAGATTTTAGAAGTTACCTGTAAAATTTTCACTGACGATTTTGAAAAAGATTTACGAAAAAATTATCATACTCATGTGGATCTTTTAAATGAAACAGATAAACCTGCAATGGTCAAATTAATTAATGATTACATTAAATCGCATCTGCAGATTTCTATCGATGGCAAATTATGTGCGCTTCAATATATTGGTTTCGAAAAAGATGAAGAAGCGGTGAATTGTTATTTTCAGGTAAATAATATTTCGGTAAATAAAACTGTCGCAGTTGTTAATAATATCTTGTTTGATTACAAGCCGGAACAGGTAAATATTGTTCATGTAACGGTAAGGGGTACACGCAAAAGTACACAGCTTATAAATCCAGATTCCAGGGCATCTTTCGATTTCCCGTAAACACATTACCAATCACAATAGTATTAATCCATCTCTTCTCTTATTTCATCAGAAATATTTACAATCACTTTATCAATTCGTTGTCCATCCATGTCTACTATTTCGAAAGTAAAGCCCCGCCAGTCGAACGTGTCACCCGTTTTAGGAATTCTTTTTAACTCATGCAGTATAAATCCGGCCAGAGTATCAAACTGGTTCTCACCTTCATTTATCCATATTGTTTTATCAAACCTTGTGAGAAAATCATAATATTGAATTTGGGCATCAATAAGAAAACTTCCATCCTTTCTTTCTACAATTACATATTCATCATCTTCTGCCTCAGGCATATCACCTACTATAGCTATTAAAATATCTTTTACGGTTATCATTCCCTGCATGCTCCCATATTCATCCACTATAAATGCATAATGAATTTTGGACTGCTTGATTTTTTCCAGAACCTGGTATGCTGAATTATTTTCAGGAACAAATAATGCAGGTTTTAAGAAGTTGGCTAACGGCGCATCCGGTTGCAGGTAAAGATCTTTTACATATACAACGCCTTTTATATTATCAGGATTTTCTTCACATAGAGGATAAACGGAATGCTGATGTTCCTTAATTTTTTCTTTAACCGATGCCCTGTCTTCTTTAATATCAAACCAGATAATATCGGTACGGTGTGTCATAAGTGACGTAATATTCCTGTCTCCCAGGTGAAACACTCTTTCAATAATATCCTTTTCTTCTACTTCAATAGCGCCAAGATCGCTCCCCTCATTAATCATAGCTTTAATTTCTTCCTCTGTAACCTGGTTATCTTTATGTTGTTTTATTCTAAACAATTTAAAAAATCCAATGCTTAAGTTGCTAAGCAGCCATACTATCGGGTAAGAAATGCGGCTGAGTATTTTTATAGGTCCGGCTACATTTTTAGCAATCTTTTCAGGCCTTAAAATCGCAAATCTTTTTGGAATTAATTCACCGAAGAGTATCGATAAAAAAGTAACTAGTATAACAATTAGAACTGTTGCTATTGTTGCAGCATAAGATTTTAAAAAATCTATTTTTTCAAGATAAGGTTTTAAATATCCGCCAAATTTTTCACCGGAATATACGCCTGTCAAAATCGAAATAAGGGTAATATAAATTTGGGTAGTTGATAAAAAAACATCCGGATTTTCTTTGAGCTCAAGTACTGTTTTCGATTTTTTGTCTCCTTTGGCTGCACTGCCTTCCAGCCGGTTTTTTTTTGCTGATATAAGTGCAAGCTCACTCATTACAAGCATTCCGTTAAGAAGTATAAGGCAAGCTAAAATAATAACTTCAATCATAATATTTTTTCAGTTGGGGCTTTGCAACCCAATTCTGGTATTAAAGATTTTTGCCGGGATGTATCCAAGAATTAAACCAACTATTGCCCCGAAAAAAATATCCAATGGAAAATGAACACCCACATAAACCTGTGCGTAAGAAATAAACAAAGCCCACAAAAAAAGATACACCCAATGAGGACTTACTGCTTTTTTAAACGTATTAAATATAAACATTGCTGCCGCAAAATGATTAGCAGCGTGAGAAGATGTAAAACTTGAACTGGTGGGGCAATATCCTACAAGAAAGCGCACTTTGTCTGCGAGATAAGGGTCATGGCATGGGCGCTGCCTGATAAAATTGTCTTTTATTAGCGAGCTGCTTACGAAATCACTAAGCATTACATTAAGTAAAAAGAACAAAACCCAGTACCATCCTCTTGTTTTAAAATTGATAGTTGTAAATAAAATGAGAAAAAAATAAAAGGGAATCCATAAATAAGATTCCCGGATAAATGGTATCACACTGTCAAAAAAAGAATTGTGCCATTTGCCGTTAAGCCTTGAAAATAAAAAATAGTCAAGCCGTTTTACTCCTTCGGGGATATACATGCCAGGCATAATTTCTGAAAAGGTCATTGCTGCAAAAATAGCCATTGCAAAAACAAGTCGCTAAATATTTACATTTGCTTTTTAAATATTTTAAAGTGGTTTCTTTACTCAATAAAATTTACACAGCTTCATGAGCGTTGCTACTTTTCCACGCCTGATAAAATGGATGTTTGCAACAGGAATTACTTTTTTAATAGGTATGGTTATCATACGGATTGTTTTTTTTTTACACTACAGGCCATTACAATATTCATTTTCAAATACCGCCGGGGCTTTTTTACTTGGGGTACGTTACGACCTGAGAGTAGTGTGCGGCATTATATTAGTTCCTTTTCTTGCAGGCAATTTTTATTTGACTTATAATAGAAACCGCCTTTCAATTGCAAGTATTTTTAGGATCACTTTCGCATTAATATTGATGGCCGTTATAATTCTTTTGCTAAAAAATAATCATGCAGGGATAGCGTCAATAATTATTGTATCAATATTCTTTATACTTTTTTTTATCTGGGGGTTTTATGTAAAAAGTTGTAATCCTTTTGCAAACCGCACTTCAAAAAAAATCTTCCTGGTTTATTTTTTTATAATTGGTTTTACACTTGCAATCCTTTATGCGGTTGACTTTGAACATTATGATTACCTGCATCAACGGTTGAATGCCAGTGTACTTAATTATGCAGAGGATGCAAAAATTTCCATGAATATGGTATGGCAAACGTATCCGGTTTTTAGATTAATTCTTTTGGTAATTATAGCAGTAGTTCTTTTATATTCGATAATAATTTTATGGTTTAAATATTTTAATAAGGCTTCTTACCGCGGCAATTTACTTGTAGAAAGATTGCTCAGTTTTGTTTTTGTTATAGTACTGGCAACAGGCATCTTTGGCAGGTTAAATCAATATCCTTTGCGCTGGAGCGATGCGTTTGCTTTTGATGATGATTTCAAAGCAAGCCTTTCATTAAATCCTGTGCAAAGCTTTCTAAGTACTTTACAATTCAGGCATTCCACTTATGATATAAGAAAGGTAAAAGAGAATTATTCATTAATGGTTCAATATCTTGGAATTGAAAATCCGGACAGCACGACATTAAATTATAAAAGAATTTTTAGCCCACAACCATTTGTCAGCACGCCAAATATTGTTGTTGTTATTTGTGAAAGTTTCAGCGCATACAAAAGTAGTATGTGGGGCAACCCTTTAAACACTACACCATACTTTAATGAAATGTGTAAACAGGGAATCTTTTTCGACCGCTGTTTTACTCCTGCGTATGGAACAGCCCGTGGAGTATGGGCCGTGGTGACAGGCATTCCTGACATCGAATATCCTAATACAGCAAGCCGCAACCCGGCTGCAGTTGACCAGCATACTATTATTAATGATTATAGCAGATACGATAAATTTTATTTTTTAGGAGGGAGCTCAAGCTGGGCCAACATGCGTGGACTGCTTACTAATAATATTTCCAATCTCCATTTGTATGAAGAGGATAGCTATAAAGCTAAGAAAATTGATGTGTGGGGCATAAGTGACAAACGACTTTTCCTGGAGGCCAATGATGTTTTGAAAGAACAAACTCATCCATTTTTTGCAGTAATTCAAACAGCAGATAACCACAGGCCTTATACAATTCCTGATGAAGATAAAGCTGCATTTAATTTAAAAAAGTATTCATTAGATTCTTTAAAAAAATTCGGGTTTCAAAGCAATGAAGAATTGAATGCGTTCCGATATACTGATTTTAGTTTTGAGACTTTTATTGAAGGGGCAAAAAAAGAAAAATATTTTAATAATACCATTTTTGTTTTTGTTGGCGATCATGGTATAAGGGGCGATGCAGGCGACATGTTTCCCAAAGCATGGTTATTGGATGGCTTAACTACTCAACATGTACCATTGCTTTTTTATTCACCTTCACTGCTTACTCCTCAACGCATTGCCAAAACCTGTTCGCAACTCGATCTTTTACCATCTGCCACAGCGCTGGCGCATATACCATTTATCAATACAACACTTGGCAAAAATTTATTTGATTCAGCTCAAAACAATTTGGAACGTTTTAAGAATACAGCATTTTTATTTGATCCCAATATTAAACAAATAGGAATGGTAACCGATAAATATTGTTATGTACATAACCTCCTGAGTGGTACGGAAGATTTCAGATCAAGCAGCAATGATAGCCCTTTAGTGAAAACTTCCGAAGTTCTGGAAGATCAAAAAGCAATAAAAATTCTTGCGCATTCTTATTATGAAACTGCCCGCTATATGATGTTGAATAATTTAAAAAGAAACGCAGGTAATGGAAAATAAGTAATAGGTAAGGCAATGTCTCTTGTCTGCCGTCAATTGTGTTAACAGTAGTACCTTTGCGCTTTTTACAACATGATTCTTAAATTTAAATTACCTAAAACGGTTCCTTTAACCATTCAATGGCTGTTCGTGTTATGGCTTATTTATATCCTGGTATTTACACTCTTCAGGGTATCAACAGTTGTTTTATTTAAGCCTGCTAATATTACACTTTCATCACTGTTGCCTTCCTTCTGGCTTGGCTTTCGCTTCGATGCAAAATGGATTTCAATGATTCTTTTGCCAATTGCTTTGTTCTCAATTTATCCAAAATTTTCACCTTTTTTTTCAGAAGGAAATAAAAGGTTTTGGTCTTATTACCTGGCAATTACAACACTCATAGTTTTATTTTTTTTCGGGGCTGATTTTGGAAACTTCAGTTACAACCATACACGCATAAATGCAAGTGCACTCAATTTTGCAGAAGACCCGGTAATATCTTTTAAAATGCTCTGGCAAAGTTATCCAATGGTTTGGATGATAACGGCTCTCGTACTTACGGTCATTTTGATGTCTAAAGTTTTTAAAAAAACGCATGTTCAAACATTGAGAAGAAATCTCATAGGAAATATTATTTACAAAAAGCGCTGGCATGCAGGAGCAATACTTTTCCTGGGCTGGTGTTTGTATGGTATTTTTTCATTCAAGCCCTTAAAATGGAAAGATGCTTTTGAGCTCAATGATAATTTCAAATCTTATGTGGCATTGAATCCACTTCAAAATTTTTTTACGACACTGCAATTTCGTAAGCCATCTTTTGAAGACGCAAAAGCAAAATCTTATTTTCCAATAATCGCCAATTTTCTTCAGCTTGATTCTCAGAGTATTCTGGACAAAGATTACTCAAGAGAAGTTTTACCCGATAGTAAGGCGCTGGAAAGCAGACCCAACGTGGTTTTGATAATTTGCGAAAGCTTTAGTATGTACAAAAGCAGCATGAGTGGCAACCCTCTTAACACTACACCTTATTTCAAATCAATGTGCGACAGTGGTTTATTTTTTAATCGTTGTTTCAGCCCTACATTCGGAACGGCCCGGGGTGTTTTTGGCGTACTCACCGGTACGCCTGATGTACAGCTTTCTGAATTTTCTACCCGCAATCCTGAAGCCATCCACCAGCATACAATAGTTAATGATTTCGTGGATTACAATAAATTCTATTTTCTTGGAGGCAGCAGCGATTTCAACAATTTTGAAGGCCTTGTAAAAAATATTGAAGGCCTTCATCTTTACCAGGAAGGCTCTTATAAATCGCTGCCACTAAATGTGTGGGGCATTAGCGATAAAAATCTTTTTTTTGAAGCAGAAGATGTTTTTTCAAAACAAAAAAAACCTTTTTTCGCTGTGATTCAAACTGCAGATAACCATCGTCCCTATAGCATTCCGCCGGAAGATATTGATTTTGAAAGAAGAATTATTAATGAAGATACCCTGGTGAAATATGGCTTTGAATCTTTGAAAGAATTTCAATCTTTTTGCTACACCGACTATTGTTTTAAAAAATTAATTGAAGAAGGAAAAAAACATAGCTGGTTCAACAATACTATTTTTATTTTTACAGGCGACCATGGTATTGAAGGTGAAGCATCTGCGATGTATCCTGATGCATGGACATCTGGCCGGTTAAGCGATGAGCATGTTCCTTTATTATTTTATGCACCTGAATTAATAACACCACAAACAAAAAGTGAAATAGTTTCTCAAATTGATATTTTGCCTACTATTGCCGGCATGATCCACATGTCTTACACCAATACTACACTTGGAAGAGATGTTCTTCATTCAAAAAATAAAACTGATGCAGCTTTTATTATACATCATGACGAGGGGAATATTGGCGTAGTTACCAACGATTATTATTTTGTAAAGAACCTGAGAATAAAAAAAGAAGAACTCATGCCGTTAAAGTCAAATGTTTTATTACTTACACCATTGCAAAATGATTCTGTAAGACGTAATTTGAGTGAGCTCACATCTGCTATGTATGAAACGTCTAAATGGATGCTGGTGAATAATAAGAAGTGA